>JAFUBI010000296.1 GCA_017460285.1 Oscillospiraceae bacterium
AAAATAGACCTAGTGATCCCTGTCACCTGGTCTATTTTCTTATCCTCACGGTCTTCCTATTATAAGATTTTTATTATATGATATGAGCGTCGAAAGGTGGGTATAGAAAAAGTCCAATCGACACAATTGGACCTTGAAAACAGAATAATGTGCTGATTTTACGACAAAATAGCCAGAATCTTCAACAAAACAGACTCCTATTGTTAATATCTTATGCCATTACTGGACTCATGGCATCGTCAATCATGTCCTGCATGTATCTGCAGAACTTCTTGATATTGGAGGCGCAGAGCTTTAACCCGAAATACATCTTACATTTCTGTAAGCCTCGGACTGGCATCCTGTCCACGTTGTATTTCCTTCGCAGATAGGAAGGTACTGTCTCCGCTCCGTTCCGGATGTTAGATAGTTGTTTAAATTCTTCCGACTGTCGGCGCCGAAACTGCTTTGCCCTTTGCTGCGACTTTTTGCTGATGCTCACTTTGTATGTCCTGGTGTATTCACGAGGATTGCACTGATCCTTGAAAGGACAGTTCTCACAATGTTCTTTCCGGAAGGACATGTTGATCTTTTCTTCTTTTTCGTTGTAGGAGCAACTCTTCGGGGAATATCCTGCTGGACAGTGAAGTACGCTTGTCCCATCCTCATTCATTTCAAAGTCTGCAAGGATCTCTTTGGGCTTCCTTCCTACAAGATCTGTGGATACAAGTTCGATGTTGTTTTCTTTTGCATACTCTTCGTTCTTCTGTCCGCCATAAGCCCCATCTGCTACCAATGTCACGGGTGTTTCCTGTTTGCCAAGTTTTTCGACGGTATCCTTTGTGAACTTGGAATCGCTGTAAGTGTTCTGCTCGAATTGGTACATCGTTACGATGCTGTTCTTTTCAGAGACATCTTCTACGATGTTGGCTACATATCCTCTGTTTTGTTTTCCTGCCTTGCTTCGGTAGGTTGCATCCGGATCCGCTGGATTCTGCAGGATCTGCGAGTTCATAGCATGGTCTGCCTTTTCTTTTAAAATGTAGTTCCCTTCACCGTCCTGGTTCGTCTGTTCCCGCAATACTCGCAGAAGCAATTGATAGTTGCTGGACTTATCGTAGTCCGAACCACAAAGCTCCTTCACTTCCTTGGCTTCACTCAATACTGTTTGGATACGGGTATCTACGTTCTCTGACTTTGCGTGATATATGACTTTGTTCAGATCATCCTTCTCAGTGTAGTGCTTTAATGTCTCGGGTAATTCCACGGATGCCTTTTCCAGTTCCTGAACCATATTGGACACACAAGTATACAGTAGTTCCAGCCGGCTCATTCGTTTGATATTGGATGCGACCATCATGGAATCCATCCTCTTCACGCTTCCACTGATCTTCATCATCTTCGCAAACTGCTGGGACAATTCCTCTACTGCCTCTCGTATCAGGTCCTTTCCGGTTTCCGTTTCATAGCTGTTGCATCTTTGACGGAATCTGCCAAATGTCCTGTCGCTGATGGGTTGCTCTTCATAGGAGGATGTATGAAGCGCATATTGGAATCTGACGTCAAACATCAAGGTTTCCATGAACTCTTCATCCGACATCCCAAACATCTCTTTAAGCATCAACCCACCCAATATGACATTTACCGGTGTATTCGGTCTCGAGTCTTTCTTGCTATACAGTACGCGAAACCGTTCTTCATCTATATTAGGGAAAATATAGTCTGCAAAGTACTTTGCCCATGACTTCTCGAGGTGCTTTTGCTCTCTTTGGGTCAATCTGTTGCAGGAATCATCCAGTGTTATTTGTTGTGAGTCATTTTTTGCGAAAGACATCTCTTTCCTCCATGCAGGTTCCTGTTCACTATTATACCTTTTCCTGCATGGCTGCTCAGCATATTATTCTGTTTTCAAGGTGCACGTTTTATTTTAGGGCGCACCTTTTGACGCCTTAATCATAATATGAGTTGTATGATTTTCGTTGAATGGTTACTATAATGCTAGTGGTGCGCAGATCACAATCCTTTTTATCAATGAAACGGAAGGGAATTCTACCCTATACTCTACACAAACTATTCGAAGTCCTAAGATCTTAACACCAGGAGGATGA
>JAFUBI010000297.1 GCA_017460285.1 Oscillospiraceae bacterium
CCAGCTCCCAGAAGGACGGATTACTGTACCATTGTCTAATTGAAACTTTAAGATTAAGAAGAGCTCTCCGTTTGGAGGGCTTTTCTATAGGGTGTGGTTTTTGGATACCATTTGGCTCTTGCGATACTAGAAAGTTGAAATGTAGAAAATCATTGTGATATAATTCGCAGGCACTTAAAGAAACACCCAATATGGTTTAATAATAGGAGTTATTTAAACAATTGATCATTACAGATAGACATATAAAAAGGTTTTTGTCATTGTTGCTTGCCTTTTTGGTGACATTTTCTATTAGTTCAATGGATGTAACAGAAGATGTGTATGCAGAGGAGTTTCTTCCGCTTGAAGAACAGACCGAATTGATAGACGAAAACCTGGAAGAGAAGAACTACAATTCGTTTCAGGCAATAAAACTGAATCTACAGCCCGCAGAGCGTGAGGAAATGTACGAGGCGGACGCGGAACTTTATGATGAGATCCAAATAGGAAAAGCCTACCCGGATCCAGACTCAAACATGGGGATTATATACAAGTATATTACGGAAGAGATGGGGCTGAATCGCGCTGTTGCATTTGGAATTCTTGCTCACATGAAGAGAGAATCTACCTTCCTTCCAACTGCATATAACCCATCTGGATACTATGGTCTTTGTCAGTGGGGAGGAAATCGGTATACGAATTTGATCTCGTGGTGTACTGAGAATGGATATGATTATACTACGATCGAAGGTCAGGTTCGTTTTATGAATTCTGAATTGAACGGACCCTATTCCAAAGTGCTAGACACTTTAAAAGAATGTGAGAATACTGCTGAAGGTGCCTATGAGGCAGCCTATGCTTTTGGAATGAGATACGAAGTAAGTGGTATTGCTTTGGCTAAAAGTGCAGGCTCAGCAGCGATGAGTATGTTCAACCATGTTGCATAAAATGTAGGGATGTTAATTGAAAATGGACCCAAACCTATTGTTTGGTCCATTTTTAAATTTTGAAGATGGTCGAAAAAACCTCAGAACAGTAGACATATAAAAAATGCACCAATACAACAAACCTGTATGTATCATTGAGTAGGCGAGGGGGATCATGGCTGAGACCAAAAATGTAAATACAATAGGAAGAGATTATACGAACTGGGAGCTAATAAAGTTCGTATCTTCTTCTGTTATCACTAATTTTGTAATGTCTCTTCTTCAAAACATTGACGATGGATTATTCTTGTCACGCTTTGTGGGACAGGATGCGCTTGCTGCATTTAATTTGTGTTTTCCTATTTTTATGCTGATCGACGCTTTTGCAATGATGATGTGTTCGATCTCGACTTACTGTGCAACAAAGATGGGAGAGGGTAGAAACAAAGAGGCAAACAGTGTTTTTACGACGATAACGATATGTATGTATGCTATTGGGCTAATGATCACTTTTGTTATGATCTTTGCTTTAGAACCTCTTATGCGTTTTCTTGGAGTGACAGATAGACTATTTCCGTATGCCTGGAATTTCTTCTCTGTTTCAAGGTGGTACGTACCTCTCAATATGGCTTCCTATATTTTTTCGAGGTTCTATGTAATTGCTGGAAAACCGAAGTATACTACTTTCACTATGCTCATGAGCGCCGCATGCAACTTTTTCTTCGACTGGTTATTTATGGTCAAAATGCAGATGGGGATCCGTGGCTCTGCTTTGGCAAATCTGATCGCAATGACAGCGGTCAATCTGTTTGGACTAGTTTTCTATTTTTCAGATAAAGCTGAGATTCATTTCGCAAAGCCTGCGAAGAATGTTTTGTATCTTTTGGGAACAACTGTACGGTTTGGATTTGCAGATTTGACAACATCTCTAGCAATTGCATTGAACGCTTTCCTTTCCAATCAAGTAATATTGGATCTTGGCGGAGAAATGCTTATCTCCGCGTATTCGATTTTTAATGGAGTGCAGTTTTCTTTTTCCAATGGCTTTTTCGGGTTAATGGGAGCCTCTTCTCCGCTCGTAAGTTACGCATATGGTGAGAAAAACAAGACAAAACTTGTAAAAGTGATCAAACAGATATTGCTGCTTTCAGGCATTCTTCTTTTGATAATCTTCGGTATATATTTTTTTGGAAAAGACTACTATCTCATGCTGTATCTCACCGGTAAAGAATCCGGAGAATATCGCGATCTGATCTATCAGGGCTTGTCTTATGCACCATATTGCTATCCGTTTATGTTCTTTAACGTTTATGTCCAAGTCATGTTTATGGCTGTAAGCAGACCTAAAATCGCAACGATTCTTTCTACATTGGAGAATATCGTATTCTGCAATGCTGCTATTCTCATATTACCAAAGATAGTTGGAATAGTTGGAGTTTGGAATTCTTTAACCCTGGCGGAAATGTGTACTATTATCTTCTCTCTATACTTTGTTTGGAAATATAGGGACCACTATGGATACGGCAAAAAGGGGATAGCAACAGAATTGTTTTGAAGAAACAAAAAAGGGGCTGTGACAAAAGTCACGGTTACTAAAAAAAGACAAAGAAGGCGTCGACCCAATTAGGGAAGGCGCCTTACTTCGTGGTAAAATTTAGGTGTGAAACAAAACTTTACACAACTTGATTTTAGTCCAACTCAAGGTGTAATTCCA
>JAFUBI010000298.1 GCA_017460285.1 Oscillospiraceae bacterium
CATCAGTGCAGGAGGGGAGAAACCTTCCATGATGTCCGTGAAGATGCAGCTGCGGGGCAAGATTACTGGTATGGCAGGGCCGTCCGGTGTGGGAAAATCAACCATATTAAATGTTCTGGGCAAAGCGGGAAATGATGATATTGCCCAGGTTGGAGCCATCAGCAGCAAAGCGGGGAGAGGCAAACATACCACACGTGCGGTCGAGTTGTATGAATTGTTTGACGGTTATGTAGCGGATACACCAGGCTTTTCTGCGTTGGATTTTGAGCGCGTGGAGAGAGTTCCCAAAGAGGACATCGCCAAGTATTTCATCGAGTTCAGACCATTTGTGGAGGATTGCTTTTTTACCGGATGCTCTCATCGCACGGAGAAAGGGTGTGCTGTATTAGAGGCAAAAAGTAATGGACTGATCTCGAATCAGCGGCATGAAGATTACTGTTATTTGTACGAGGAAGCAAAGAATCGGAATGACTATTGAAGAGTCCGTTGGAAACAGCGGATTTTTTGTATCCGTATATTGACTTTTCACTGTGTTTTCGGTATAATACCGAATTGTAAAGCAAAATAACTTTACAACAGTTTCCGAACATTTTCCGGGGGAAAATCACGATGGCTAAGGACCTGGGATTGGCATTGCTGATCGATACATATGGTGCGTGCTTGACAGAGAAGCAGCGCTCTGTTTTGGAGATGTATTATTTTGAGGATATGTCTCTGGGTGAGATCGCCGAGTTGGAAGGCATCAGCAGACAGGGCGTGCGTGACTCTATCAAAAGAGGGGAGTCCACGCTGTTTGAACTGGAAGATCAGTTGAAGTTTGCCCACAAATTTGAAGACCTGAATCTCTATACTAAGGCGATCCGTAAAAGCGCGAAGGATATTCTTGCATATGTGGATTCCCGTGGATATACGGAACAGATCCGCAGAGCCGCAAACGATATTGTTGAATGTGCAAACCGCTTAGATCAGTTTGTGCAGGACGAGGAATAAATGGCATTTGAGAGTTTGACCGAACGTTTGGGTAATGTTTTCTCCGGGTTGAGACAGAAGGGGAAGCTGACCGAAAAAGATGTGACAGCAGCGATGCGCGAGGTACGCCTTGCGCTTCTTGAAGCAGACGTCAACTATAAAGTTGCTAAGCAGTTCACAGAGCAGGTCACACAGAAAGCGCTCGGTGAGGAAGTCATGAAGAGCCTGACTCCCGCACAGCAGGTCATCAAGATCGTTCATGACGAATTGGTGGACCTGATGGGGCAGGCTTCTGGACAGCTTCGTTTGGAAGGGACGCCTCCTACGGTTATCCTGATGTGCGGTCTACAGGGCGGTGGTAAAACGACTCACGCTGCCAAACTTGCCAAGTGGTACAAGAATCAGGGACACAGACCTTTATTGGTCGCCTGCGACGTTTATCGTCCGGCAGCTATCGAACAGTTGGTCCTCATGGGACAGACTGCAGGTGTTCCAGTATTTGAACAGGGGCAAACAATCCCTCACGATATAGCCGCAGCAGGTATCCGTGAAGCAAAGGACAGAGGTTACGACATCGTGATCATCGATACAGCAGGACGTCTGCAGATCGATGAAGCCCTCATGGTCGAACTCGAAGGTCTGAAAAAAGACTTTGCAAATCGCACTTTGCTCATCATTGACTCCATGAACGGACAGGAAGCTGTCAATGTAGCGAATGAGTTCAACAACAGGATCGGTATCGATGGAGTCATCCTGACAAAGTTGGATGCGGATTCCAGAGGCGGCGCAGCGCTGTCTGTGTTCAATGTGACGGGCAAGCCGATCTTCTTCGTGGGTACCGGAGAAAAGGTGGACGATTTCGAGATCTTCCATCCTGACCGCATGGCGAGCAGGATCCTGGGAATGGGTGACATGCTCTCCCTGATCGAGAAAGCCAGCCAGTCCATCGATGAAGATGCAGCGATGCAACTCATGAAGAAGACCAGGACCAAGAAAGGACTGGATCTGAACGATCTTTTGGAACAGTTGAGACAGGTTCAGAAGATGGGAAATATGCGCCAGATCATGGCGATGTTGCCGGGTGGAGCCAACATCCCGGACGAGGCTATCGATGAGGGTGCCTTCACAAGAACAGAAGCGATCATCCTTTCGATGACACCGGAGGAGCGTGCCAAACCAGAGATTCTGAACGCTTCCAGGAAAAGAAGGATCGCCGCGGGATGCGGAATGAAGGTCGAGGATATCAATCGACTTTTGAAACAATTCGAACAGTCCAACAAACTGTTGAAACAAATGAACAAGCGCGGTAAGCGCAGAGGATTCCCGGGAATGCCAGGCGGGAAATTACCATTTTAAGTAAATCCGTGAATGGATTTTCTAATACACAATTAAAAAAGATAATAATTTTTGGAGGAATAATTCATGGCAGTAAAAATCAGACTTCGTCGCATGGGCGCTAAAAAGGCACCTTTCTATCGTGTCGTTGTAGCAGACAGCAGATCTCCCCGTGACGGCCGTTTCATCGAGGAACTCGGTTACTATGATCCCACAAAGGCAGAGACCGTTTTCAACGTCGATGCAGATAAGGTCAAACAGTGGATCGCCAACGGCGCACAGCCCACTGAGACAGTCAAAGTCCTTCTCAAGAAAAACGGAGTTATCGAGTAATGAAAGAATTGCTTGAAGTGATGGCGAAAGGTCTGGTCGAGGACA
>JAFUBI010000299.1 GCA_017460285.1 Oscillospiraceae bacterium
CAGTACTGCAGCGACGACTTCGACGATCCCAACGATACCGAAAAACATCCTATGTAACCTCCTTTGACTCTCTTTCGCAAGTATAGGTATTGGAGAAAAAATAGTCAAGAATTCCCGGAATTCCTCCTATCGTTCACTTTTCTGTCGCGAAAAAACATGTATCATGAAAGTATAAGGAGCAAGTGATATGACGGTATTCAAGGAAAAACATCTCCTATGCACCTCCGGGGAGAATCCTTCGGTGCTCTTTGCCCTTGTTGTGGGCGAAGAGGAGAAAAAGGATCTGGAAGAGATCATCCTATGCCTGAAAGAGGATCTCCACCAAGATTTCGCCCTCCTTGCTTACGCCGCAGAGGATTGGGACAGGGATCTCTCTCCCTGGGAAGCACTTCCGGTATTCGGAGACCGTCCCTTTGGAGGCGGGGCAGCCACCTGTCTGAAGGATCTACTGTCCACATTGGATGAGACCCTGCCAGATCTGTATTGCACGGAGGACACTCCGGTCATACTGGGCGGATATTCCCTCGCAGGTCTCTTCGCCCTGTGGGCACCATACCAAACAGACCGGTTTCAGGGCATTACAGCTGCCTCCCCTTCCGTTTGGTTCCCCGGATGGATCGAATATGTTTCTTCACACTCTGTTCATACGGAGCATATATACTTATCCTTGGGCGACAAGGAAGAGAAGACCCGTAACAGGGTCATGTCCACCGTTGGGGACTGCATTCGAAAATGTCATGAAATGTATTCAGACGGTCGTGTAAAAAGCACGACGCTGGAGTTCAATCCCGGAAATCACTTTCGGGATCCGGGACTTCGTACAGCAAAAGGGCTTCTCTGGACTGCCCGACAGATCTTGGAGGAAACGTGATGGAACAGTTGGAACGCATTCAAAAGCAGGAACAGAATCTCGATCTGGCAGCGAAGGCAGTCCGCGATCTGGAGGATGCATTCAGCAAATATTTGCTCGCCCAGGACGCTCTTGCAGAGCTCAGCGACTACTATCAGGCTGATGTCTGGATGAGCGACTACGAGGATGATGAGTCTGGTCTCCTTCCCCCTGAACTCAAGCGGGGCGTTCTCTCCGAGGACGGCATCTATAATGTCCTTACCGATAACCGGGATCTTTTGATCCGGATCAATGATATTACTTCAGAATTATTGCAAAAAGAAACGGAATAAGGAGGAAACGTATTATGATGAAACGCTTACTTGCGCTTGCAGCACTGTCTGCCGCTTCTGCGGGCGTCATGTTCATCCTGAAAAAAGCGGAAAAGAACCGCGAGGAAAAAACAACAGTGACCAATCCCGTTCATGTCGTGACGAGAGAGGACTTTGTAAAAAACGGCATCACTGTGGATGTTCCGGAAAAGGCAGTCAACACTTTCTGGCTCACCATCGATGGGCAGCCAACTGTATACAGCCTGGACTTCTTCCTGGATCAGAACGAGTACAATCTCCGTCTGAAAAAGTCAGATAAACTGGAGGACATCTCCGGTATGTACTACACCTGGACCGAAGAAGCTACCGTAACAGACGGCGGAGCAAGGGCGGTCATCCAAACTGTGGATGGCGAAGCCGGGATCTGTCTGTGGTATCGGGACGGATACACCGCTGCTCTGTCTATGAGAGGCGAAGTAACGCCTGAGAAACTGGATAACATGTTCCATGTTCTCAATCAATCCCTCGTCTTAGGGTGATCCTCAGGGCACAAACGGGAACTGAAAGTTCTTAAAGATCGATCGACAAAAACAGGTCAAGCCTAACTCGGGTTTGACCTGTTCTTCTATTCGCTCTTTTCGCTCCCTTTGATCGGATCAGATCCAATTCCTTTTCTCGACCTCACTTTTCAAAAACAAAGTGTTTTTCGGAGATGTTTTTATCGGATGAAGTTTCTCTGTCTTGACAAGTTCGTTCACATATTGCCGCGAACATTTCAGGATCTCTGCCGCTTCCGCTGCGTTGATCACCCTTTCGGAAGCGAAGGATCGAAAATCATCCGCGCAGAGTGGGATCATTTCTCCCATCGAATACAATACATGATCCGGTATCGTCAGATTATCGTCCCATTGAACGCCATGTCCCCCTGTCTGCATCCTTACCCTTGAAAACAGATCCGGGCGACCTTCAAGAATTGAGAACTTCCGGTTGCTTTTAAAATGATCGTTTAAGTCACATTTCCTGACCTTTCCATCCCGGAAAAACACGAGAAGACAATTGTTGTTCAAAACAACAACATCCTCGATCTTTTTTTCAAACCTCTGTATCACTTCCTGGGGCAATACGTTCTCATCGATCGGAACGAGATAATAGTCGTCCTGTTCACACCGTCCGGAGGCAAGCATCAACAAATCGTATTCATCATACTCTTTCAGACCATTGTCCCGCAGTATCTGAACTATATTCTGACGGTCAGTGGGAACGATTCTCTGTTGTACCCAGATCTTGCTCCAATAGGAGTTGATCGAGCGCTCCCCCTTTTCCGCAAAGGAAGAAAGAAGCAACGGTGTCTCCCAGGGATCCGCGTCCTCAGGCAGTTCAATATAGAACCGTTTATCGCCCTCATAGTACAAAAGATAAGCGAGATCTCTTTCAGAACGGTCATTCGCATCGCGAATCGCAAAAATCCTCATAATATTTGTACCTTTCCCAGATCATGGTCCATATCTTCTCCTGAAGTATAGGGGAGATCACGCCATCCAATCCCTCAAAAATGACGGTTTGATCGCTCACTTTCAATTTGTTCAACTTTGGCATCTGAGCCTTGGGGATCAATTGCAGATTCTCTTTCGCAGATCTGGATCCCACAAAGCATTGTACAGGCAGATCCGCCATGACATCGTATCGCTCGATCTCCTCTTCTGTCTCACAACGGCAAAGCAAGGAAAGTCCGTGGTCAAAAAGTGGAGCTAAACGCATCGTTTTTTTCTTTCTATTCCGCAGGATCTCGATATTTGCCCCATGACGATCGCGATTCAGGATCAGGTAGTCCACGACCAGCATCTCCC
>JAFUBI010000300.1 GCA_017460285.1 Oscillospiraceae bacterium
AACTCCAGATTATCTCTGCAAGTATGAAGTCTAGTCAAAGACGCTTTGCACTGATCCATTATCTCACGACTCAAGTTGATCGGAGAACGGACGTGAGCACTGACAGCAAAATCGCGTATCGCCTCATAGCCATACTCATTAGCAACATCTCGAACAGTGAAAAAGATGCCTAAAGATTTGGACATCTTTTTATTATCTAAATTCACATATCAATTATGGACCAAGTAGCGAACAAATTGTTCATCATTGCATCATTCGCTTTGGGCGATTTCGTTCTCATGATGAGGGAAAATCAGATCTTGCCCACCACAATGAATATCCGCAGTTACGCCTAGATATTTGCGCACCATCGCAGAGCACTCAATATGCCATCCTGGTCGTCCCATCCCATATGGACTTTCCCAAGCAGGCTCACCTGGTTTTGCAGCTTTCCATATTGCGAAATCCATTGGATCTTTTTTCAATTCACCAGGCGCGATCCGTGCGCCAGCCTCCAGATCTTCCAGTGGCTGATGAGACAATTTGCCGTATTCCTTATCACTGTGAACATCAAAGTAAACATCCCCATTCGAGGCAACATATGCATGTCCCTTACGCACCAATTCATTGATGATATCCAAGATCTCGTCGATATGCTCGGTTGCCTTTGGATGAACATCTGCTCGCATGATCCCAAGACCATCCGCATCAATGAAATATTCCTTGATATAACGATCTGCGACTTCTTTTACCGTAGTGCCTTCTTCATTTGCTTTTTTGATCATTTTGTCATCAACATCAGTGAAGTTTTGAACAAAAGTCACATCGTATCCACGATAAATCAGATATCTTCTCAGCGTATCGAAAACACATGCCGCTCTTCCGTTTCCGATATGAATAAAATTATAAACTGTAGGACCGCAGGCATAGATCTTAACCTTGTTTCCTTCAAGAGGAACAAACTCATCTACTTGCCGTGTCAATGTATTATAGATTCTCATAATATCACCCGTAATGTAAAAATCTTAGTCTAGGTTATTACAAATTATGTATTTGGTCAAATACTATCTGTCAATTCCGCTAAAAGAATCATTCCGTTCACTGCAGTAACAGTAACAAAATAAACTTCTCCTGGGATCAGATCTGCAGTAATAGGGACCAATACGTGGAGATCATCTTCTGGAACATCCATATCCGACCGACAGATAAATCCGTTTTCATCTTCTCTGTAACCATCACATATCACAGATAAAACAGTTCCGACCATCTCCCTCTGTTTCTTTTCTTCAATTTCAGATTGAAGCCTGTATACCCTTTCCGCTCTTTCCTCTCTCACTTCCTCAGGTAACTGTTCTTTCATCCTGCCAGCTGGAGTACCTTCTTCATCGGAATAAGGAAAGCAACCTACCCGGTCCAGTTTTGCCTCTGAAAGGAAACTCAAAAGGTGTTCAAACTCCTCTTCAGTCTCACCAGGGAAACCTGCTATAAACGTTGATCTCAATGTAATACCAGGGATTCTGTCACGAAGCATATGAATAAGTTCAAGATATTCTTTTCCACTTCCTACCCTGCCCATGCGTTTTAATACATGTGGGTCCGCATGCTGAAGTGGGATATCCAGATACTTTGCTATGACGTCTATAGAGGAGATCGTTTCGATGAGTTCTTCTGTTATCTTTTCCGGGTATGCATACAAAATGCGTATTCGCCACAAACCAGGAATTTCACTCAATTTCTTTAACAATCGGCTCAGGTTCTCCCCATTATCTAGGTCTTTTCCGTAATTTGTGGTATCCTGTGCCACCAATATGATCTCTCTTACTCCGTAAGATACCAATTCCCGTGCTTCATCCAAAATTGCTTGTTCTGCCCTGCTTCTGTACTTTCCCCGTATACTTGGTATCGCGCAGTAAGTACAGTGATTGTCACATCCTTCTGCGATCTTCAAATATGCGTAGTGCTGCGGTGTAGAAATCAACCTTTTTCCTTCCAGAGGAAGGCTCAATGGACATCGCTCGAAGGAATGTTCATTTCCTTGCAGAACCCCTTCCACTATCGTCACGATATCCTCGTTCTGTCCGATTCCGACAATCGCATCAATCTCCGGAATAAGTTCATGCATTTCTTCACCGTGTCTCTCTGAAAGACATCCTGTCACAATGATTCCTTGAATATTTCCACTGTTCTTTTCGTTGACCATATCGTAGATATTGTCTAAGCCTTCTTTTTTAGAACTAGCTATAAAACCACAAGTGTTAACAATAGCAATGTCCGCTTCGTCAATATCCGATGTGATCTCATATCCTGCTTCAACAAGGCGATAACAAAGCATCTCAGCATCCACACGATTTTTATCACATCCCAAAGAAATAAAATAAATCTTTTTATTCGCCATAATCCTCTACATCAACCTTTCCCAGAACATTTCTTATCGAACTCATTCGAAATCCTCTTCGAGCCAAAGCAGCAAATACAAGTTCTTTGCCGTTTTCTTTCATCAACTTCCTACGATATTTTTTTTGAATCAACTGAAGAATAGTATC
>JAFUBI010000301.1 GCA_017460285.1 Oscillospiraceae bacterium
GAAGGACCAGAGACCGCCGTACATAAGTCCTTGCGCAACAGCAAGAACGATGGGGCTTGCTCCAAATACGGCACAAAGGACAAATACTACTTCGCCGACAAGAGCCAGTAAACCAAACAAGATACCAGATCTCTTTCTGCCCAGCCAGTCTGTCAGGAAACCACTGAAAAAGGCAAAGATCGCATAAACGATCGGTTCGACTGTATAGAATACGTTCATTTGAGCATCTGTCATACCGTACGCAAGCATGGTCTCAGCAGCATAGCCTGTCAACGCCACAGCGCACATAAACAGCGTCAAGATTAAGATCAGAGAGCGGATCTGAGTGTCATGGAACATATATTTGAAAGTATCCTTGATACTCATATTGGATTTGCTTTTTTCTGCTTTCTCTTCTGCAAGACGTTTCTTCTCTTCATCTGTCTGCTCGAGTTCCTCGATCTTGCCCTGAATAAAGACAGGTGTCTCTTTCAAGAAGAAGATAGCGATGAGACCCACGACAATAGCTACAACAACTGGGATAATAAATACTCTTCTCCAAGTCGTGAGATCATTGGGGTCGTAGAAGATACTGCGCAAAACGCCGATCAAAGAAACACTCAAGAGTGCGATTCCTTTTGTAACACTCGCATAGGTAGCCCTGTGTTCCTTGGGTGCAACTTCCATGATGTAAATGACCTGCATATCATTAGGAGTAAAGAATCCATATACAACTGCACCAATAATAAACCAGATATAGTTTGGAGCGACCATACAGATCAGCATCCCGATGCCCATTCCCAATGTATTGATGACCAGGAATATCTTTCGTCCAAATTTGTCCGAAAAGGTCTTATACAAAGGTAACAATGCGGTGAACAGGTATGTCGGGATCGTTGTGACTGCCATTTTGCTGACAGCCGTCGCATACTCAGTGGATGCAGCATCCGCGTTCGGGATCTTAAACAGATCAAAGATCGCATACGGTCGCATCAGATTGATATTGCTTGTGATCTCATCGACCACATAAATGATCGTAAGAACGATCATGATGAGGACCATGTGTTTAAGAGCGGCTAAACGTTCCTCTTCCTTCTTACGCAACACAGTCAGTTGCTGTTGTTTCTTGGAATCCAAAACAACACTTTTTTCTTCGCTCATTAATTTTCCCCTTTAACTTGTATGCACAATGACGTGCAGTAGTCGCTTTCCCATTATAAGTATCCTGTATCAGGTTTACAACAAGTTCGTTTAAAACTGCACCTTCTAAATACCGATATTCAATTCGACCGGACAATGATCGGAGCCGTACACCTCATTGTGGATCTCCGCACCAATTAAACGATCTTTCAGAACATCGGAAACAATGAAGTAATCGATACGCCATCCCGCATTATTCTCTCTGGCGTGAAAGCGATATGACCACCATGAGTAGACCCCCTCTCTATCCGGATAGAAATACCGAAAAGTATCTGTGAATCCATTATTCAAAAGAGTCGTCATCTTGTCTCTTTCCTGATCCGAGAAGCCTGCGTTGCCTCTATTGGATTTAGGATTCTTTAGATCTATCTCCTCATGAGCCACATTCAGATCCCCGCAAAACACCACCGGTTTCTTCTCTTCAAGTTTCTTTAGATAAGATAAAAAGGCATCTTCCCACGACATTCTGTAGTCGATCCGAGCAAGACCATCCTGGGCATTCGGCGTATACACCGTAACAAGGTAAAAGGAATCATACTCCAGAGTGATCACTCTTCCTTCGTGATCATGCTCTTCAATGCCTATCCCATACACGACAGACAAAGGTTCTGCCTTAGTAAAAACAGCTGTTCCGGAATACCCTTTCTTTTCTGCGTAGTTCCAATACTGATGGTATCCAGGCAGATCCAATTTGATCTGACCTTCCTGAAGTTTTGTCTCCTGAAGACAAAAAACGTCAGCATTGAGTTGGTTAAAAACATCCACAAATCCTTTTCCAACACACGCGCGCAAACCATTTACATTCCATGAGATAAGTTTCATCTATTTTCCCTCAAAAAGGCACATCCCGAAAGATGTGCCTTCCTTTTTAGTGTCTATAGTGTGTCCAAATATCTGCAAGCTGCAACCGCTGCAACTGCACCATCGCCTGTCGCTGTTGTGATCTGACGAACTCTCTTGGACCTGCAATCCCCTGCGACAAATACGCCAGGTGTTTCCGTTACACAGTCCTCTCCAGCATCAACATACCCATATTCATTGAGTTTCGCAACATGCAAGAACGGTTCATTCTCCGGCATTTGACCGATCGCAACGAACAGCCCGTCACATTCGACCATGGAATACTCTTCTGTTTCCGTATTGTAGATCACCACGCCCGTCAATTCGTTCTTTCCCTCGAGTGCATCAACGACACTGTTGTATATGAAGTCCACGTTTGGGGTGTTCTGAAGCTTACGGATCAGCTGTTCCTCACCGGTGAGGAAACCGAGGTTTTGGATCACAGTAACCTGAGAACAACGTTCGGAGAGCATCACTGCTTCTTGAAGAGCACTGTTTCCGCCTCCGATGACCGCTACATGCTTTCCTGCATAGAAAGCACCATCGCATACGGCACAATAAGAAACTCCGTTACCTGTCAGCTCTTCTTCACGCTGCACACCCAGCGGACGATGCTTCGATCCTGCTGCAATGATCACAGCCTTGCACAGGTATTCTCCGGCATCTGTCGTGACTTTCTTCAGATCGCCTTCGGAAGTCACGTCGGTCACTTCTGCGAGATCGATCTCTGCCCCCTGCGCCAAGGCTTGGTTTACCAGGACCTCCGCGAATTCATTTCCGCTCATCTCCAAGTATCCCGGATAGTTCTCCACCTTCGGTGAGTGAGTGATCTGTCCACCAAATGCTTCTTTTTCAAGGACTAAGACAGTTTTACCCGCGCGACGCGCATAGATAGCAGCCGTGAGTCCGGCAGGACCGGACCCAACGACGATGATGTCATATACTTTCTTATCCACGATGTGCTACGACCTCATTGATATACTTGCGGATGTTGGAAACATTGACGATCTTTTCCATTTTTCCGCCGCTCTCGACGACAAGTGTTGGAGCCTGACGGATCCCGTACTTATCGCTTGCTGCTTCATCCTCATCTGCGAAGACTTCATCATATGCAATGCCTGCATTATCCAGGAATGTTCTAGCCATTCTGCAATTCGGGCAAGTCCTTGTTGCGAAAAGGATCACTCTGTCTTCTGTCTCAGGTGCGACCTCTTCTACTGGGGCGGAGGCACCCACATGCTCATGACCGCAGAGGCAGCCTTCATGTTTCAGGTGGGAATGTGCAAGTTCGTACTCTTTCCTATCCTTAAACTCCTGTGTCTTGCCATCATTCCAGTTCTTGACCGGACGGTAGTAACCAGTAATACGGGAATAGACCTCTGTCTCCTCATGGCAATCCGGGCACTCGTAGATCTCGCCGTTGATATAGCCATGGTTGCGGCAGACACTATAAGTCGGGCTCATCGTATAGTACGGGAGTTTGTAGTTTTCCGCGATCTTGCGAACCAGAGAAGCTGCACTTCTCCAATCCGGGAGACGTTCTCCGAGGAATGCATGGAAGACCGTTCCGGAAGTATACAAAGTCTGGAGATCATCCTGAATATCCAAAGCTGCAAAGACGTCATCTGAGAAACTTACCGGCAGATGGCTGGAGTTGGTGTAATAAGGAGTACCCTTCTCGTTTGCAGTGATGATGTCCGGATAGCGCTCCTTGTCATGTTTTGCAAAACGATATGCAGTGGACTCTGCGGGTGTCGCTTCGAGGTTGTAAAGATCGCCGTAGAGCTCCTGATAATCGGAGAGACGCTCTCTCATATGGTTCAGGACCTTCTTTGTGAACTCCTGGCATTCAGGACTCGTCATATCCTTCTGGATCCATTTTGCGTTCAAGCCCGCTTCGTTCATACCGACAAGGCCGATCGTTGAGAAGTGGTTGGCAAAAGTTCCCAAATAACGTTTTGTGTAGGGATACAGACCAGCTTCCATAAACTTAGTGATAGCCTCTCTCTTGATTTTCAGAGAACGGGCAGATATATCCATCAGTTTATCCAAGCGCGTGAAGAACTCATCTTCATCCTTGGAAAGATAGGCAAGTCTGGGCATGTTCAGAGTTACAACACCGATCGAACCGGTCGATTCACCACTTCCAAAGAAACCACCAGATTTTTTGCGCAGCTCGCGGAGGTCAAGACGAAGTCTGCAGCACATAGAACGGACATCACTGGGTTCCATATCGGAGTTGATGTAGTTTGAGAAATAAGGAGTGCCGTATTTTGCGGTCATCTCAAACAGAAGCTTGTTGTTCTCGGTCTCAGACCAGTCAAAATCACGAGTGATGGAGTAGGTCGGGATCGGATACTGGAATCCGCGTCCAGCAGCGTCACCTTCGATCATGATCTCGATGAACGCCTTGTTGACCATATCCATTTCTTTTTTGCAGTCCTTGTAGCAGAAATCCATTTCTTTTCCGCCAACGATACAGGGCAACTCTGCCAAGTCATTCGGGACAGTCCAGTCAAGAGTGATGTTGCTGAATGGAGCCTGTGTACCCCAACGGGAAGGTGTATTTACACCATAAACAAAGCTCTCGATGCACTTCTTGGTCGCATCATAGGAGAGGTTGTCCGCTTTGACAAAAGGTGCGAGATAAGTATCAAATGAAGAGAAAGCTTGGGCGCCTGCCCACTCGTTCTGCATGATTCCAAGGAAGTTGACCATCTGGTTGCAGAGAGTGGCGAGGTGTTTTGCAGGAGCGGACTGGATCTTGCCGCTTACACCGCCAAGACCTTCCTGGATCAACTGTTTCAATGACCAGCCAGCGCAATAGCCGGTGAGCATAGAAAGGTCATGAAGATGGATGTCCGCATTGCGATGGGCATTTGCGATCTCATCGTCATAAACCTCACTCAGCCAGTAGTTCGCCGTGATACTTCCGGAGTTGGAGAGGATCAGTCCACCAACAGAATAAGTAACGGTGGAGTTCTCTTTGACACGCCAGTCGTTGATGTTCAGGTAATTGTCCATCAAGGACTTGTAGTCGAGCATCGTCTTGTTGACATCACGGAGTTTGTCATGCTGACGGCGATAAAGGATATAAGCCTTTGCAACATCGTCGTAGCCGGCTTGTACAAGGACCTTCTCTACAGAGTCCTGGATATCTTCAACACCGATGAGTCCGTCTTTGACCTTAGAGGCA
>JAFUBI010000027.1 GCA_017460285.1 Oscillospiraceae bacterium
ATGAACCACAATACAAAGATAATGATCCACACAGCCAGGAGCCCTTCCGGCTTAGTCAGGATATATCCCTTTCTCCAGGCGCCTATAGCATGAAAGATCCGTCTGAAGTCCGACGGAACGAGAGGTGTTCCTCTCGTGTGGAGCAGGTCATAGTTTACGATCCCCATCGCCGTAGAGATCAGGGTCAGGAGCAAGGTTGGAACCCATAGTTTTCTTGTGAGCAGCAGAAGGAACAGATAGAGCAGGAACAAGACGGGGAAAGCATACCGATAGGTCCCGAAGTGGTTCCAGACATATTCTAGAAACGGAAGGTCGATCTTCCCAAAACGGAACAGATCCGGGATCACCAGGCAGAACACAGGAACCAATAGAGCGAAGAGAATGGACCAGGACACGAATCGGTACAGTCTCTGTAAAGAATCGTTGGACATACTTCTACTTCTCCTCAATGCAGGATCTCATCTGTGCGATGAGACGATCCAGGTCTTTGGGATCCACATGCGCTTTGACGTGGTAGTTTATCATTCTCTCCACGGTGTCCGTCAGTTTCTTTCCCAGGAAATCGAACCAGTGGGGATCGATGTGGAAGAAACGCATCACCGAGAAGACCCAAAGCGCGATGAATTTGATCAGGTTGAAATGAGGCTTATAGCCCTCAGAGAACGGGTAATCCCTCGGAGGATTCTTGTACACTTCTTCCAACAGATCACAGATCCTCATGTAGGAGGGATATCCCTCAATCACATCGTAGTGGCTCTTGAGAGTCGGGATGTCGATGGGAAATTCCATATCCGGGTCGTTCACGTATGCGTTCAGTTTCTCGTAGGAGTCCGCAGCGTTACATCCTTCATAAGTCACCGGATCGTAGTCGTCATAGAGACGCTCCGGTCGGATGACCACGCAATTCTTCCCCGCATAATAGATCTCGGCGATGGAAGTGCTGAGCCAGGTTCCAAGGAGATCGGATACCTTGATCCACTGTTTCACCGTGTAGTTGGTGATGACGTGGAAGTTGGAGTGTTTGCTGCACATCTCATCTAAGGGAGGGCTGTTCCATTCACTGGGATGTGGACGGTAGATCAGTTCGATCTCCGGATGCTCATCCAGCAGTTGGTCGAACCACTGAAGAGTGACACGCATGGAACGGTTTCCCACCGCCTTAAAACCTGTGAAGTCCAGATTGGTCATGTCGTTGAGTTCCTCGATCTCCTTGTCATCCATCTGAGCGCAGGAGAAGGAACTGATGTAACAGAACCATTTTTTATCTTTATCTAAATCAAACTCTTTTGCCAGTTCTTCCTTTGTCTTGAACAGAGACTCGAACTGGGGGAGGAAGAAATCCAGATGGATCGCTCCCGTGATGACCGCATTGTTCTCCGGAACACCGTTCTTCACGATCCGGTCCTTCGCTGCCTTGCCCCAGCAGATGTGGGTGCACTTGGCAGCGTTTTCATTTAAGTTGTAGAAATCGCTCTCCTCCTGTTCCCTGGAGAGAACTTCTTCCCAGTGGAGATTCACTACCTTGTTCACTTTGCCCACGTTGTTGTAGACAAAAGAGTTCAAGGTCTCATTGTCGTACATGGCGGAAGTCACGATGACCTTCGGCTTTTTCCAGAAGAAGTATTTCAGTTTTTTCCGATCCATGAGCTGGAACAGTTCCACAGAGTAACCTCTGCGCTGCAGTTCTGCCATGAGAAGCGCATCACAGTCCAATTCACGCACGATATGCTCGTAGAGGATGAGAAAGTCCAGAGCCATAGATCCAACCTCAGCCTTCCTTGGAGAATATATCCCGGTCTGCCACCAGACCCTGCTGTTCGCCTTTGTAACGGAGCTCGCTTTCGTCGATGAGTTTCAACTGAAATCCTTCCAGTTCAGAACCAAGGTAGGAGTCGGCGGAGCGCTCTGTTACTGTACAAGAAGCTGTGTCGTTGTCCACCGTAAAAGTACCGGAGACGGATACCATGCCAAAGGATTCCAGAGAATCAAAGGTGAGGGTGAAGGTGCCGTCTTCCTGACAACCAAGAGAGGAAGTCCGTCCTTCCCAGGATTCGTCATCGGTGCTACTGTGCTCCAGAGCAGACCAGCTGCATTTGAAAGAACCCAC
>JAFUBI010000302.1 GCA_017460285.1 Oscillospiraceae bacterium
AAAGAATTAGAGCATACGGAAAAGAGAAATCACATGGCAAACAGAAAATGTTGTTAATTTAACATTTTTTGCTGAAAATGTTTGTAGAAAATAACAAGTTAGGTGTGAAATATTTGTGAACAGCGTAAATAGAATTTGAGATTTCAATGGGATAAAATAGAGACAATAATAGGTTTATTCATTTGTATAAATTGGATAGGAGGAGTCTACAGCATGGTATTGACAGAAGAAGGATTGCAGTATCACATTCGGATGAAAGAGGGAGATGTCGGAAAGTACGTTTTTCTTCCGGGCGACCCTTTCCGCACGGACTTGATCGCAAGTTTCTTTGATGAGCCTAAACTGGTAGCGCACAACAGAGAGCACAAGACTTGGACCGGGTATCTGGATGGCGTCAAGGTTTCTGTTACATCTACTGGAATGGGCTGTCCTTCTACCGCGATCGCTCTTGAAGAGTTGATCCACATCGGCGCAGATACCTTTATCCGCATTGGAACAGCGGGTAGGGTGTGCCCGGAATCTTATGATGAGTCTCTGGATGGCGTTATCTGCACAGCTGCTGTTCGTGATGAAGGAACGACGATCCATTACATCCCGATCGAATACCCTGCTGTTGCTGACAGACACGTAGTAGATGCGCTTGCGAGAGCGGCAAAAGCGAGAGGATTGAATTACATTGAAGGCATCACGCAGTCCAAGGACAGTTTCTATGGACAGCATGAGCCGGACAATATGCCCGCTGCAGCACGTCTCCATGAGCGCTGGACCGCATGGGAAAGGGGACATGTCATGTGCTCGGAGATGGAAGCCGCAGCGCTGTTCGTGATCTCATCCATCCGCGGATGCAGGGCAGGAGCGATCATGGATTGGGGCGATATGAAGAAGACGATCGGTGTCGCTTGCGACGCGGTCAGGATTCTCGCTAAGGAGGACGGATTGCTCTAATGGCTGAGACACACGACTTTAAAGAATATATGAAGGAAGAGAACCCGTTGATGTATCATATCCGCTGCCGCAAAGGCGATGTGGGCGAGTATGTATTCCTTCCCGGAGATCCCTTCCGCACAGATCTGATCGCTTCCTATCTGGACGATCCCAAGCTTGTGGCGCACAACAGGGAACATAAGACCTGGACAGGCTACCTGGATGGCGTGAAGGTGTCTGTAACATCCACCGGTATGGGGTGTCCATCCACTGCGATCGCCGTGGAGGAACTGATCCGTTGCGGGGCTAAGACATTTATTCGTATCGGAACAGCAGGAACGGTTCGTGATCCTCAGGATGCAGAGAACTATGATTGCTGCATCGTTACGGGAGCTGTCCGTGATGAGGGAACAACGATCCATTATGTGCCGATGGAATATCCGGCAATGGCGGACCGCCATGTTGTGGATGCGCTTGCACGTGCATGTGAAGCGCGTGGTATGAAAGCACTCGAGGGCGTTTCGCAATCCAAGGACTCCTTCTATGGTGAGGTGGAACCTGAAACTTCTCCAAATGAGAAGAGACTTCGCGAGCGTTGGGAAGCCTGGAAGAAGATTGGGGTATGCTGCAGCGAGATGGAATGTGCAGCGATCTTCGTAGTCTGTGCCTGCCGGGGTGCTCGTGCCAGTGCGATCATGAACTGGAAAGACATGGATCAGACCATTCAGGCTGCGTGTGACGCAGTCCGGCTTCTGATAAAAGAATCAAATAAGCAGTAAGGTGGTATCATATGGGAAAACCGATTATTGAATTAAAGCATTTTTCCTACAGGTATCCGAATTCGGAAGAGATCGTCTTGAAAGATATCGACCTGACGATCGAAGAAGGTGATTTTGTCGGCATCATAGGGTGCAACAAATCCGGTAAGACGACTCTTTGTCAGTCAATGGTCGGTATCCTTCCTTTCGTCTTAGGCGGCGACTGGGACGGAGAGATCGTTGTAGACGGAAAGAGTTACAATGAGACTCACGGTGAAGGAGCTTCCGACGTCATTGGAATCGTGTTCCAGGACGCTGAAAGCCAGTTCACCCAGGAGACTGTGGAAGATGAGATCGCGTTTGCGATGTGCAACTTCGGATTTGAATTATCCCTGATGCGTGAGCGTGTTGAATACGCAGCCAAGGCCTGCGGACTTTGGGAGATGCTGGATCGCTCTCCGTACAGGTTGTCCGGTGGACAGCAGCAGCGACTTGCCATTGCGTGTATCCTTGCTTTGAGACCGCGCGTACTTTTGCTGGACGAGTCGACCTCTCAGCTTGACCCCCAGGGAAGAGATGAGGTCTTCCGTTTGGTGGAGGAACTCCACGCAAGCGGCAGCACAGTCATCATGGTCGACCATAATATCGAAAAGATCGCAGATTCAGCCGACAAGGTCCTCGTTCTCCACAACGGCGAAGTCGTCGATTACGGTGAGACACATAAGGTGTTTGCGAACAAGGCAAAACTGAATGAGCACTTTGTACGTGTTCCACAGGTCACAGATGCTGCGTTAGCACTTCCTGAGAAACAGGTCGGAGATGTAACGCCGATCACTCTTGCAGAAGCACAAGCTTCCTTTGCAAACTACAAGAAAGAGAGGTAACGCTGCATGGAAAGAAACATCGCTGTTGAGACCAAAGATCTGGTTCATGTATATCCGAACGGCGGCGTGAAAGCGCTGAAGGGCGTAAACCTCAAGATCTACGAGAACGACAAGATGTCTATCGTAGGACAGAACGGTTCTGGAAAAACAACGATCGTTCGCCACTTCAATGGACTTTTGAGACCAACAGAGGGTCAAGTCCTTCTGTTTGGAGAGGACACTGCCGGAAAATCTGTTGGTGATATGGCAAGAAGATGCGGGTATGTTTTCCAGAACCCGAACCATCAGATCTTCTGCACGACCGTTAAAGAAGAACTGGAAGTCGGACCAAACAACTTCCACTTCACGGAAGAAGAGAAAAAGCAGGAGATCGACAAGGTCGTGGAGATGATGCATCTTGAAAGCATCCTCAATTCACACCCAATGACCCTGGATTACACCACGAAAAAGATCGTCTCGATCGCTTCGGTGCTGGTATTCAAACCGGAAGTCCTCATTTTGGACGAGCCTACAGGCGGTCTGGACGAGGTTGGCAGAAGGATGCTGACCAATATTATCAATATGATGCATGACGATGGACACACTGTTGTGATGATCTCACACGACATGGACTATGTCGCGGAGAACTCCGACCGCGTGGTCGTCATGAGTCAGGGAGAAGTCATAGCGGACGGCACCCCGAAGGAGATTTTCCTCAATGCACCGGTGCTGGAACGCGCCATGATCGCTCCGCCGCAGATCACTTCTTTGGACATCTATCTGGATGGCAAAGGTGAGGCTGCTTTATCCGTTCAAGATTTTGTGCGCAAGTACAAAAACTAAAAATATGGAGGTTCTCTATTATGGCAATGCAATCTACTGAATCCAAAAGCAGGCTTTGGGGCACATATGTAGCTATCATGATCCCGTTGGGTGTAGCTATTAATTATGTTGGAGGCTTGCTGAACAGCGCGCTTGGTGGCCCGCTCTATCTGGACTCCATCGGAACCGCAGTTGTGGCTGCAGTTATGGGTCCTTGGGTAGGCGCTATTTCCGGTCTGTTGTTCAATATTGTTAGTGCACTGATGGGCGGCAACATGATGTCTGCACTCTTCGGTATCTGCAATATCGGTACAGGCTTGATCGTCGGTTACATGACGAAATGGGGATTCTTTGAGAAATGGTGGCAGGTCCTTATCGTAGCCAACGTTCTCGTATCCTTCTGGAATGCTGCAACCGGCTCCCCGATCGCATCTGTTGTTTATGGTGGTGTTGACGGTTCCGCTGGTACTTCTGTTTCTATTGCTGCTCTGCAGGCAATCGGCGCAGACCTCGTAACAGCTGGATTCATCGCCCGTATGCCGATCAACCTGATCGACAAAGGCATCGCAGTCCTGATCGCTTGGATCGTTTACAAGAGACTGCCCGAAAACATCAAAAACTTCAACAAGAAGAAATAATCTTCCATGAAGTCGTGCAGGGGGAGCGCAACAACTCCCCCTGCGACCAAAAACTAAAACGAGGTTTTTGCTATGATACAAAAAAGAGATACTTCCACATTGCTTCGTCGGTTGAGCCCGGGATCGAAACTCCTCCTTGCTCTTGCCGGAACGTTGGCGGTGATCTTCTTTGAGAACATCTGGTTCTCGATCGCAGTGATGCTGATCAGTTATGCTGTGATCCTTTATGAGAAGATGGGATCCATGTTTAAATTGATCTTCGTATCCACCGTCTCCATGTTTGTCTTTATGTACGCGATCTATGGTGCAGTTGTTCAGGAGAATCAGAAGGACACCTATATCGGCACCTATTTGGGGATTCCCTATTATCAGGCTGGTATCGATAAGGCCACACACTTCTTCTTCCGTATCGCTCCTTTGATGGCGTTCTTGTTCCTGATTTTCCGCACCATCAACATGACGGACCTCGGCGTTTGGATGACCAAAGCTGGTCTTCCTTACAAGTGGGCTTTCATCTTCACAGATTCTTTCATGGTCATTCCTGTTCTCAGCAAAGACATGGAGCAGATCATGGATGCTCAGAGAGCTAGAGGTCTTGTTACAGAAGGCAATCTTATGACTCGAATGAAAGCGTTCGTCCCTGTTATCGTTCCAGTCGTTGCCAACGCCTTTGCAAAGGTGCAGGATCAGGCGATCGCTATGGATACCAAAGGTTTTAACTCCAAATGCAAGAAAACGGTCTACAGAGAGCTCCCGAATACCAAAGAGGATAAACTCTGCAAGGCATTGAGCCTGTTGCTCCTCGTTGCTGCTGTTGCATATAAAGTGTTGAAGTCTTTGAACAAGATCTAAGTGATGAATTAGGAGAGTATGGGGCGTGAGACCACGCCCTTTTCTTTTATCTTATGGAGAATAACGAACAGAGAATTCAATTTTTAGAGAAGAATTATCGGAGAAACTACCTTTCTTTCTTGGGAGAGGGCTTTTTCTACAGCTTTGCTTTCTACCTCTTCTCTGTGACTAATGTCTTCCCGGATTACGTTTCCAGGATGACAGACGATCCAGTGGTGTTGAGTCTGTTGTCTGTACTGTATTACGGTCCGGTATATTTGGCGAGCATCGTGTCCTGTTGGTTGTCCTTGAATGCTCCTGCCACGCCAAAACGCCTTGGGTTGACGATATGCTACTCTCAGAGAGTAGGATTGATCCTGATCGCGCTTTCTTCTCTGATGATCGGGAAAGCGCCCGTATCTGTCTGCCTGGTCTGCTTCTTTGTGGCATTCCTCTTCTTCAATATCGCGGATGGCATCTCGGCGCCTCTCTATTACAACATGGCGAGTTCCATGATCTATCGGAACATTGGCACCTTTTTCGGGGCTTACAATATGGTTGGATCTGTGTCAGGCGTGTTTGCTTCGCTTCTTCTGACCTATCTGTATTCCGTCAAGCCATATCCCGGAAACTATCAACTAATGTTCGGCATAGGAGTCCTTTTTGCGCTAGCGTCATCTTTTATGGTCGCTTTTGGGACGAAAGAGTACCCGGGAGCAAAAGCGGAAAAGGTGGGCGTGACCTGGAAAGAACTGCCGCAAATGATGATGAAGTGTATTTCGGAGAACAGAAAGTTCCGGAATTATACGATCATCTATGTGATTTTAGGTGCTGCGGATTTTGCCATGCCACTTTACTCCATCCGGTTAGCACAGCAGGAAAACCTTCCTGCAAACTTTATCGGAATCATGTCTCTGATCAGTTTGGTGTCCGGAGTTGCAGCGAACTGGATATGGGGTCGCCTCTCCGACCGAAAAGGCCCGTTCTTCGTTCTGGTCCTTTCCACGATCTGCGGTATATGCGCTGCAGTCCTTACGATCCTCAATCCGGGCGGACTCTGGAATTATGCCGCATATTCTCTGATCGCCTTTGCGTCCTGCGGAAGTTCCTTGACCAACAACATCGCGTGTACGATCTATGCGGAGGATGGAAACAGCACATTGCTGACTTCCACTTCCAAGTTATGCGCAGCGCCGATCTGCATTTTGGCTTCTATTGGAAGCGGGGTCCTTGCTCAATGGACTTCTCTCAAAGTGGTGTTCGCAATCGCACTATGTGCTTATACGATTTGTCTGGTGCTCTCTACCCTGAATGTCCGGAAAAGAGTTGAGTGATAATTATATAACTCGCTGAGATGGCTCTCCCTTTTTAGGGGGAGTCTTTTGTTTTCAAACGGGGACAAAGCAGATATTGATTTTCCCTGAGAGCATTGGTATGATGGTCTTATCCTAAAAGGGACTATGTCCCAGATAGCGTGAGGAAGACAGATGCAGCACAAAGATTACGATGTTATGAACGATATGGCGGCGTATGTGAACCAGTTCGTGCTGGACAATGACCGGTTTCCAACAGTGAGGGAACTGGGCAAGAGGTTCACGCTGTGCAAGAGCAGTGCGCAGAGATATCTGACGGCGCTAAAAGAGGAGAATCGTCTTCCTGCCGAGAGCAAGATGATAGAGGGCGAGGAGGAGAGAGTCGCATGGCTTTCCAATACGATCTCATGTGGTTTACCGTCCTATCAGGAAGAAAACATTGATGGTTATGTGAGACTGTCTACTGCTGTGTTTGGAAGAGGGGCTAAGTTTTTGCTGACCGCTTCCGGTGACTCCATGGTGGACGCGGGTATCCACTCTGGTGACGTGCTTGTCATACGCAAACAGGTCACAGCACAGGAGGGAGAGATCGTAGTGGCATTACTGAATGGCGAGAATACACTGAAACGTCTGCAATACCACGAAGATGGGAGACCTTATCTTCATCCGGAAAACAGGGCATACGCAGATATTGAGATCGGGGATGAGGACACGTTCTACATTCAGGGTGTTCTTTCTCACGTGATCCGGGAGGTGTCGTATTGATGGTACAACTGCAATGCAGAGAGTGCGGCACCTACAACCGCAATCTTGATCTGAGAGAAACAAAAGGAGTTTTTGAGTGCTCCGCCTGCGGGATGTTGAATCGCCTCGTTGGATGGAGGGAGAATTGTTTTCCCGTCGTTATCATGGATGGAGGAATTGAGATCTGTTCCAGGTCTCACAAAAGAAAACTGACGGATCTGTACCTGCTTCAAAGACAGGAAAAAGGAAGAAGGTCCTATCCGTACTAGGAGAGGTCAGAATGGACTTGCGAGATCCTCAAAGGAGAAAATACGTCACAGTTACGGCGATCCATTACATCAACGGACTTTGTTGTCCGCAGGTGCTGGAAACGGAAGCCGGTGCGTTTCTTTTGGAAGATGTCAAAAAGATCCAGAAACTGTCCTCGAAAAACGAATACGGTGCGGATGAGAGATATCTGGTCAAACTCAACGGACAAGACCGCTATCTGTATCGGGAAGGGGATCGCTGGTTCATCATCCCGGATAAAAAGGATTTTGAGGCTTTCGGTTTGGTGCAGGCAGAATGGTAAAAGGATCTGGAAGCGGAAAACAATATGTAACGGTCCAGGTCACACACTATGCAGATGGGGAGACGGTTCCGGTCTTGATCTTCTACCCCGGAGGGCGGGTGTTTCATATATGGTCATCAAGACTGCTGGAAGAAAAAACGAAGGATTACCGGATAGAGCAGCAGACCTATGAGATCGTGGTCAATGGACAGAAAACAAAACTCTATTGTGAAGACGGAAGGTGGTCTGTCCAGGGCAGGTAGTGAGGAGGTGCGCAATGACAGGGTTCAAAAAATATGTCGCTGTACATGTGAGGCATTATTCGGACGGGAGATGTTGTCCGACCGTGATCCAGGTGGACGGAGTTGCCTACATCATTGAAAAGATCACGGAGATACGGAAAGTGGATGCGCAGCGGAATCTTGGAGCGGAAGAGAGGTTCAGTGTCATGATACGGGGACAGGAGCGTCCTCTTTTCCGGGAGGACCAGCGTTGGTTCGTAGTTCCCGGCGCGCGTATTGTCCGTGGAGATCTTGGAGGCAAATCTGCCTGAAGATCCAGTTTGCCGTGCACGAGGCACAGGGAACCTGAAGCGTTATTTGCAATACTCTGTGGAACAGAAACATGTTATTTTGCTATACTTGAATCGGAAGAAAACGGTCAACCGGATCGTTCCTCTTTCGATTCTTTTTTCACTAAAAGAGGTGCTGGAATATGAGAAAGATCCTTCCTTTCAACGATTGGTTTTACAAAGAAACATGGGAGAACGGGGATGACATCCGTGTCGACCTGAACGGATTTGAACGGGTCACCGTTCCGCATACGAATAAAGAGATACCGTTCAATTATTTTGATGAGACGGAGACTATGTTCGTCTCGTGTTATCGAAAAGTGTTTCAGGTTTCCAATGAGTGGAAGGGAAAGAGGGTATTCATCCGTTTTGATGGCATCTCAAGTGTGGCGGAGGTCTTTCTGAACGGAAAACGCCTCGGGGAGCACAAGGGAGCCTATACCGCTTTTGACTTTGAACTTACGGAAGAACTTCGCTATGACAGCGACAACGTTCTTACAGTAAAGGTCGACTCCACGGAACGTGATGATGTTCCTCCTTTTGGACATCTGATCGATTACCTGTGCTATGGCGGTATCTATAGGGAGGTGGAACTGATCGTCAGCGATCCTTTGGCGGTATCCGCCATGCACCTGACACCGTTGGATGTGCTTGAAGAGGAAAAAGGCATTGGTATCAAACTGTTCACGGATTCTCCCAAAACGGAAAAGGATGTGCCGCTTTCGATCCTTCTCTACAGGGGAGAGGAAACAGTGACCGAAGAGTTGTTCACTGTCACCGTTCCGGAAGGAAAGGGAACTGTTGAGGTGTCGTTGAACGGGTTAAAAGGGCTCTCCCTCTGGACAACAGAAGAACCCGTCCTGTACACCGTCAAAGCTGTGCTGAAGGATACCGATATCACAGATCGGTTCGGATTCCGAGAGATACGCTTTACACCCACCGGATTTTTCCTGAACGGCGAAAAGATCAAATTGTGTGGTCTCAACCGCCACCAGTCCTATCCGTATGTTGGATACGCAATGCCAAAGAGGGCGCAGGAGAGAGATGCGGAGATCCTGAAGCAGGAGATCGGTGTGAACATCGTGCGCACGAGCCATTATCCGCAATCCAGACATTTTCTGAACCGTTGCGATGAACTTGGGCTTCTTGTGTTTGAAGAGATCCCGGGCTGGCAGTATATCGGTGACGATGGATGGAAAGATCTGGCGGTCAAGAACGTGGAAGATATGATCATGGAAGGATACAATCATCCGTCCATCGTCCTGTGGGGAGTAAGGATCAACGAATCGGACAATGATTTCGATTTCTACGAGAGAACAAACGCCAAAGCGCATGAGATGGATAAGACACGTCCAACCGGCGGTGTGAAGTATATTGAGAAAGCGGATTTCCAGGAAGATGTCTATGTCATGAATGAGTTCGAACTTGGAAAGTCAGACCGAAGACATATCGATCAAAACATGGCTACGGGATTGGACCACGATGTTCCCTTCCTGATCTCGGAATTCGTCGGAGCGTGGCATCCGACCAAGAGATGGGACGATTCCAAGCATCGGGAGGACTTTGCCCTGCGGCATGCATGGGGAATCGATGAGACAGCCCTGGATGACAGGCTTTGCGGCTCCCTCGCCTGGTGTGCATTTGACTACAACACCCACTATCAGTTTGGCCCCGGAGACCGTGTGTGCTACCATGGCGTGTCGGATATGTACCGTATCCCGAAAAAGATCTGCACTGCGGTATACGAGAGCCAGCAGGATCCCCATGTAAAACCGGTCCTTGAGCCCTCCATCGTGTGGTGTAACGGTGATATCGACCAGTGCGGTTTCCTTCCGATGTATGTGTTCTCGAACTGCGATTACGTCGAGTTCTATTTTGGAAACGATTTAGGAAGAAGGCTGTTCCCGTATAGGAGACAGTTCGGCGGCATGAAACATGCTCCGATGTATCTTGACCGTGTCTATGATAAGATCTGGAACCGCTGGGATTGGCTGGACGCGACTTTTGTCGGATATGTGGATGGGAAACCCGTCATCACGAGAAAGTTTGCAAAAGATCCAAAACCCACGGAATTGAGGGTCATGCCGGACGACAGGGTGCTCAAAGCGCAGGGTGTCGATGAGGCTTATGATGTCACCCGCGTGGTATTTGACGCAGTGGATCAATGCGGGAATACGTTGGATTATCTGATGGATACCATCTCCTTTACGGTCGAAGGTCCTGCGGAATTGATCGGACCCGCGCAGACTACGATGCAGGGCGGGTGCATCGCTGCATGGATCCGTACAACGGGAGAGAAGGGAACGGTGCGCATCAGCGCACGTACCTCCAAACTTCAATCGAAGGCAGCAGAAGTCACGGTAGAATAAGAAATAAGAGCAGAGACGCCGGTATAGCAACGGCGTCTCTGCCATAGAGGATACTGTTATGGAAAGAAAAACGATCCTGGAACTTCTGCCCTGCATTCGGGTAAACGGAAGGGCAGTGTGGGATGAGAAGGACGGAGGACTCTATTGCAACTGGTCCGCTTCCGGTATCACAGTCGGTATCGAAGGGACGGAACTCAGGGTGAAGGCTGCCCCGCTTGCCGATGAGCTTCGCCTAGGAGAGGACGTGGATCCTTTTCTTTTGTGGCCGTCTCTTGGTGCATCAGAGGGAGGAGAACTCATCTTTCGCGCAGAGTGTAGGGAAGAGGAATGGTTCACCATCTTCTTAGGGAAAAAACAAAGATCCGAGATCACTCTCCTGAAATTGAACGAAAACGCTCGAGGAAAACTGAAACTCCTTGAACTGGAAACAGACGGAAGATTCGTTCCTCTTTCAGCAAGCGACAGAAAACAGATCGAATTCGTTGGGGACTCCATCACCTGCGGGTTTGGAAATGAGACCAATCAGGCAGATGGAACGATCGTGGAAAATGTTTGGACAACATTTGGTGTCAGAACAGTTCTTGCCTTGGATATGGATATCCGTATGATCTGCAGGTCCGGGATCTGCGCTGTGTATATCGGTGACGGAGAAGGCGGCGAAGAGACCATGGAGGATATCTACCCATATACGGACGCGTTGTTGGACGATAGACTCCAGAGAGATTGGAGATCATGGGATTTTCAGGGTCATCCCTCAGATGTCGTCGTCGTGGACCTCGGCACAAACGACGCTTTTCGCGTTGGGCAGTGCAGAGAAAAAGAACAGCTCCTCCAAAGGAAGGAACTGTTCAAAAAAGGATATATGGAGTTTATTAGGCAGATACGCCGATATAACGGAGAAAGTTGCCTGATCTGCTGTTGCATCGGACCGATGTGGTATGACCTGGAAGCGGAGATACGAAAGTCTGTGGAGGAGCTCCAGAATGAGTCGGGAAAAACAGTGTTTTTCCGTTTCTCTCCGATCGATCCGGAGACAGAGGGGTATGGAGCGGAATATCATCCTTCCGGACTTACTCACAAGCGGATGTCGGAAGAACTGACGGAATTCCTGAGAGGGCAGATCTGATGGGCTCAGATGACCTCTGCCGCTCCAAGAGGCAGACCGGCGTTGAAGTTTCTGGCATTTTCCAATGTCTCCACGGCTATCGCCTGTAAAGCTTCCCGGGTGAAGAACGCCTGATGGGAAGTGAGGATTACATTGGGGAACATCTGCAGTCTGGCAGTGATGTCATTGTTAAGGAAGTCGTCAGATCGATCGGTGTAGACGTTTTCATCTTCTCCTTCGTAAACATCGAGACCTACGGCATGGAATTTTCCCGCCTTGAGCGCTTCGATAAGAGCTTCGGTGTCGATCAGCCCGCCTCTTGCGGTGTTGACCAGCATGGCGGTGTCCTTCATTTTCGCGAAAGCTTCAGCATTCAGGAGATGGTAAGTACCACCTTCTCCCATGATCAGGGGAGCATGCAGGGAGACGAGGTCAGAGCGTTCCAGAAGATCATCAAAGGAAACATAGGTGAGGAGACCGCTCTCCTCCAGGGATCGATTGGGATAGGCATCCCAGGCGATGACCGTCATACCGAATCCCTTGCAGATGCGAGCCATACATTGACCGATCTTTCCTGTACCGATGATCCCGGCGACTTTGTTGTGGAGATCCAATCCAAGAAGGCCGCTGAGAGCAAAGTTGTTCTCCTTCACTTTCGGGATCGCCTTGTGGAGGCGGCGGTTCGCAGTCATGATCAAAGCCATCGCATGTTCCGCAACGGCGTATGGGGAATAGGCGGGAACTCTGGCGACTTTGATGCCGTATTCCTTTGCGGCCTCGATGTCTACATTGTTGAAGCCCGCGCATCTGAGAAGGATAAGACGGACGCCGCAGGCATTCAGGACTTCTACCGCGCTTCTTGGACACTCGTCGTTCACGAAGATGCAGACCGCATCGAATCCGGCTGCCAGGTGGGCAGTCTCGGAAGTCATCCTGCAATTGAAATACTTGATCTCACAGTTGTAAGTGCCGTCTCCTGTCTCTTCTGTGAGCCTGCTGAAGAACATTCTGTCGTAATCCTTCGTACCGAAGAAGGCGATGCGGAGGACCGACATTTTTCTTTTTCCGTTGAGTTTGTCGTCAAGAACATCCACGATCTTTTCCAGTGCGCTGTCCTCATCTCCGCCTTCCGCGGTGATCTCCAGAATGGATCCCTTCACGGCGTTGAGCCCCATGAGTTGAAGGACATTTGCACCGTCCGCCGTTTTTCCGTTGCAACTGATCGTGATCTGTGAGGGAAGACTCACACACGCCTGCGCGACGAAGGCTGCCGGGCGCGCGTGCATCCCGATGGCGTTGGTTATTTCATAGGATATCGTTTTCAAGGTAGGTCCCTCCTTGCTTTCTCTTATGATTCGATTGTACACGATTCTCTGTTTTGGGAAAAGAAAAAAGCGGAACCAACATTGCTGCTTCCGCTTGTAGGATATCTAGTCTTCGTCTGTAAAGATAGAGGTGAAGAGCGGCGAATTGGCACGGAGGAAATCCCGGACCTGCTCGATGGGGTTCTTCTTTTCCGAATGGTGATCGATCAGATACTGATAACGGTCTGTTACCTTATCGATGATCGTGTCCCAAGGTTTGGGAATGGTGAGGCGCGCCTGTTCACCCATGGCATCCAGTGCCTGGGGATCTGAGAGCATCTCGCGGATGACTCTTGCCAGATCGTCCGAATCGTTCTCGCAGAGCCTGCCGTTCACGCCGTCCTGCACGATCTCCGCTGCGCTGCTCTCTCTGGCAAGGATCGGGGGCGTGCCTGCGCGGGCAGCTTCACGGACTACCATGGGAGCGTTGTCGTAGATAGAGGGGAAAACAAAGATGTCCGCCAGACGATAGAAACCGTCCAGCACGGAGATGTCATCCATGTGTCCCGGGATCTTGGTGTGGTCGCTGAGTCCGAGTTCTTCCACTTTCTTGCGGATCTCGTCCGCGTCTGGTCCCATGCCAACCAGGAGAAGTTCGCAAAGGAGACCCTCCTGCTTCAGTTTGGCGACAGCCTCCAGTATGAGAAGGATATTCTTCTTCCAGTTCATCTGTCCGACGAAAAGGAGCGTCGGGAGATCCGGAATGTCATATTTTACCTTCAGCTCCTGAGGGTTGCCCTGTTTTTCCGGAGGAAGCAGATCCGAACCGTTCTCCATGACCGTGATGGTTCCTTTGTATCCGTAGGACTCCAGGACTTCCGCTGTGGAGGAACTGACTGCCCACACCTCGTCACACTGGTCATAGTAGTCGATGATAGTCTTTACACCGATCTTGGATACGGTCTGGCTGTGTGTGAGTTTCAGGAAATCGTCATAGTATTTGGAATGGAAAGTGGATACAAGAGGAATGTCCTGCTTCGTGGCGATGCGTAGCGCTTCCATGCCGGTTACGAAGGGACTGTGGGAATGGACGATGTCAAAAGGAACGTTGCGGATCCTCGCGCGATAGTGGGGATCGATATAGGGAACGCCCGCTTTCCACTCAAAGCCGGCGGGAAGATCTGTGGCAATAAAATCGATGAGTTCAAAAGGATAGTTTCCGCGGTATCCGGTGTCATCCATAGGGGCGATGACGGATAGTTCGTTTCCTCGTTTTCCAAGGTGCTCGCTGTAGGCGAGGACGACCCTTCCTACACCGTCCACGATTGGGACGAAACTGTCTGTAAATTCACCAATGCGCATAAAATAACATTTAGCCTCCATCAGTTGTTCAGGTGCATGATACAAGAAAAAGATGAACAATTCAACCGTCGGGAGAGGTCTTTTTTGGCGGAAAGGTATATAGTAGTTTAAGGAAGAACAATGAGGCATGAGGACACAATGAGCGAACAGGTTACGAGCAGGTACATCTCCCTGATACTCCGGCACAAGCCGGAAATGATCGGGATCTCTTTGGATGAGCACGGATGGGCAGATGTGGAGGAACTGATACGAGGAGTGAACAGGACACATCCGTTGGACTGAGAATTGCTGGAAAAGATCGTGGCGGAGGATGAAAAACAGCGCTAGTCCTTCAGCAGCGATGGAAAAAAGATACGTGCAAATCAGGGACATTCCATTCCGGTGGACGTGGAATTGGAGGAGGCCGCTCCTCCGGAGATCTTGTATCACGGTACCGGAGAGAAATACGAGGCTTCCATAGACGATATGGGACTGATTCCCAAAACGAGGCTGTATGTCCATTTGTCCACAGATATAGAGACAGCGAGAAAAGTGGGGCAGAGACATGGAAAGCCAGTCCTGTATCGGGTTCGAAGCGGGGAGATGTACAGGGACGGTTTTCCTTTTTACCGCTCCGTGAACGGCGTATGGCTGACGAAGTCGGTGCCAGCGCGTTATCTGGAAAAGATCCGAAAGAAAGAAGTAGAGTGATACGACCGAAGGGCGAACGCAACGTTCGCCCTTCTTCAGTATAGATGTTGTGATTATTCGACGACTTCGATCCTGCCTTCCACATGGGAGTCCAGACCGGGATGGGTGGAGAGATACTCTTCAACGATGTTGTTGACTGAAGTGGCGACGACACGCGGTTTCCGGTTCTTCTTGATGTCCTCCAGAGGAACGCCGAGGAACTTGTCGAAGTTTTGATAGTGGAAGTTCTGCATGGCGACCAAAAGGTGCTGGTCGAAAGTGATCTCCTTCCCGTTGAAAGTGAGTTCTTCAATGGTATGAGTGCTCTTGCGGTATTTGATGTGGACGCCTTTGGAGAACTGATAGAATTCCGTCTCACCGATCCAGGCGTCGTCCCGCATGAGGTATTGGATCATCCTGCGGAATTGAGCTCCATTGAAATCCACCATCCAGACCACATCGTCAAAAGGTGTGTTTTCCAGCAGTTCCTGGTATTCAACAATGGGGCCAAGTTCTTTCTTGCGGATCGCTCCGCTGCCGAACATCATGATGTCGAAGGAACTCTCGTCCTGCATGATATCCGCGTAAAGGTTGCCCAGCTCTGTCTCCTGCTCTCTGGAGGGGTGTGTGAGCTTCCGGGCGAAGCGCGTGACGACACGGCGGTATTTGGTATCTGTCTCTGAACGGTAACGACCGAGAAGTTCCCCGATGACGGGATCCTTAGGTGCGGTGTTCTCATTGATGGGGACACATTGCCACTTGTATTCCGCTAGTTTCTTTTCCTTGGTGTCGTAGACCAGATCGAAACGACCGATGATATCCGTTCCGGTACCTGCCTGCACGATGGGGATATTGTTGACTACAGTGGGTTCGTCCATAAAGGTGTGGGAGTGTCCACCCAGGATCAGGTCTACGCCCCAATCCGGGTCAAGCAATTTGGCGAGCTCGATGTCTTTCTCAAAGCCGATGTGAGTGAGAAGGACCGTCATATCCGTATCGGCGGTGCGGTAGTTGTCGCAGATGATACCGATCTCCTTTGCCGCGTCCTCGATGTCAATGAAGGTACCGATGACTTTTTCGGAACGGATGGAATCCAGGACTTCCTGTGTCAAGATCCCGATGAAAAGGATCTTGACTCCGTCGATCTCAATGTTGAGGTACGGCTGGAACATGCGCTTGTTATTCAGGGTTACGAACATGTCCGCATTGATGATAGGGAACTGGGCGCATTTCTCCAAAAATAGAAGGTGCCCGACGCCGTAGTCCACTTCATGGTTGCCCAATGTGGTGACATCCGGGCGAAGGACATTGACCAGATCGATGGTGGACAGTCCCATATACTCAGAGTCGATGATGGAACCTCGGAACATATCTCCGCAGATGGCATATATGACGTTGGGGTCATTCTTCCGGGACTGATCCAGATAGCCGGAAAGAAGTTCCAAGCCTCCTGTTTCTACGCCGTTCTTGACCTCGGAGAGGAAATCTCCGTGCATATCGTTGGAATGCAGAAGCGTTATCTTTTTGAATTGATCCATTTTGATCCAACCTCCCAAAGAGATACTTTATCCTACCATAAAAGGCGGTTATGGAAAACCGCCCTTTGTAGTATGTTCGGTCAATATCTGCCAATAGGAGGGAGAACGTCATCCGGGAGGGGACATACATATCTTCCTCCGGATTTTTTGATGTATTCCTCCCGCGCTTTTTGCATGATCTCCGGATCCTGCGCCACAGTGATGGCGGAGTATGCCATAGCGGTCGCGGCGGTGAGCATTCCCTTGTATCCGATGCTGCTGTTTGCCTGTCCCGCCATCTGCCAGGTGTGACCGATATTCCCGATACAGCAAGTCGCCACATGAAGCTCACAGGTGGGGGTGGCATAGCTTACGTCTCCCACATCCGAGGAGCCTCCCATATACCTGCGCTTGGAGTAGTCATAAGGGATGACGCCCGTGTGAAGAGAAGCTTTCAGGATCTCGCCCAAAGCGTCTTCTCCGAACCTTTCCTTGATGGAAGTTTCGATGCCGTTTCTCTGGATGGTGTCGTAGGAATCCAGGAACTGCTTTGCAAGTGCAAAGTCAGTTTCCTCCCACTTCGGCGCGCCGACCTCCTGTAGGCAGCGGCTCGCTATTTCGGACAGGACGCGATTGGAGGAACAGTCTGAAAATGCCATGGTGATCTCATACTCCATCTCCGTCTCGGTCATGAGAGCTGCCCCTTTCGCCACTTTCACGACTCGCTCGAAGAGTTGCTTCATGGCGTCCACCGTTCTAGCTCGGACCTCGTATTTCACTTTTGAGGTAGCCTGTACAACGTTGGGGGCTGTGCCTCCCACATCCGAATAGGCGTAGTGGATCCTTTGCCCGTCTTCAATATGTTCCCTCAGGTAGTTGCAGCCGACGCTCATGAGCTCCGCTGCGTCCAGTGCGCTACGCCCCAACCAGGGAGAGCCTCCAGCGTGAGCGGCGACCCCTTTGAAAGAGAAATTCGCGCCCATGAAGGCAGTGCCGCTGTCTGGACTGACATCGTTGAGCGTGGATGGGTGCCAGGTAAAGCAGAAGTCGCAGTCGTCAAAGAGCCCTGCTCTTGCCATGAACTGTTTGGACCCTGCACCCTCTTCCGCGGGACAGCCGAAGTAGAGGACAGTCCCGTCCATATTGTTTGCTTTCAGATATTCTTTTACCGCGATAGCGGCTCCCAGGGAACCGGTGCCCAAAAGGGAGTGACCGCATCCATGTCCCGGCGCTCCCGGGATGACAGGGCATTTCTTGGGATTGGCTCCTTCCTGGCTCAGTCCATCCAGGGCATCGTATTCACCTAAGAAGCCGATGACCGGTCTTCTGGTGCCAAATGTGCCGACAAAGGCGGTGGGGATCCCCGCGACGCCTTTGTTCACAATGAATCCTTCCTGCTCCAACAGTCGAATGAGCAGGGAGGAGGAGCGTTCTTCTTCGTAGGAGAGTTCCGCGAAACCGTAGATCTGATCCGCTGCGTCAATGAGAAGATCCTTTTTTGATCCGACAGTCTCTGTGATCTGTTTCAAAATATCGTTCATAGGTTTGCCTCACAGCATTTTTGCAAGAAATTCTTTTGTGCGTTCCTGAACAGGATCCCCGAAGATCTGTTCCGGTACTCCTTCTTCCACCAGGATCCCGTTGTCGATGAAAAGGACACGGTCGCTGATGGCTCTGGCGAACTGCATCTCGTGGGTGACGATGATGGTGGTCATACCCTGTTCGGTGAGCTCCTGAATGAGCGTAAGGACTTCCTTCACCATCTCGGGGTCCAGAGCACTGGTGGGCTCGTCATAGAGCAGGACATCCGGGTCCATGGCGAGGGCACGGATGATGGCGAGACGCTGTTTCTGACCGCCGGACAATCTGGTGGGGTATTCCTTCGCTTTGTCATCCAGCCCGATCCTTTCCAGAAGTTCATAGGCTCTTTGAACAGCCTGTTCCTTTGGGATCTTTTTCTCCAGAGTGGGTGCGAGAGTGATGTTATCCAGCACGGTGAGGTGGGGAAAAACGTTGTAATTCTGGAAGACCATCCCGATCCTCTGCCGATAGAGTGCTTTCTCCTTTACAGAGAGAGGACCGGTGACCTCCTTTCCCTCAAAGCGGATGGATCCGGACGTCGCTTCTTCCAGTAGATTGAGACATCTGAGAAAAGTGCTCTTTCCTCCGCCGGACGGACCGATGACGGATACTGTTTCCCGGTTCTGAACGGTCGTGGAGATCCCCTTCAGGACCTCCAGATCCCGGAAGGATTTGCGGAGGTCTGTGACTTCGAAGACAGGGACGTTTTCAAGGGGCATTGGAACGAAGCCTCCTTTCAAAGAGACCCAGGAACCTCGTGAGGGTGAAGGTCACGACCAGGTAGATCATTCCGGAGATCATGAGGGATGGGATGGACAGAAAAGTGGTGGACTGCACCGTGCGGTATGCCGTGGTGAGTTCCTGGACGAAGAAGACAGACGCTAGGGAGGTCTGCTTGATCATGTTGATGAACTCGTTTCCCAAAGCGGGGAGGATGTTCTTCACTGCCTGTGGAAGGGTGATGCGGAAGAAGGTGTGGACCGGCGTGAGGCCCAGACTGAATGCCGCCTCCCGCTGACCGATATCCACCGCCTGGATTTCTGCGCGGATGATCTCACAGACGTAGGCGCTGGCATTCACCACCATGGCGATGATGATGCTTTGGGTGTCGCTGAGTTCAAAGCCGATGGCTTTTGGTAGAAGAAGCCAGAAGAAATAGATCTGTAGCAATACCGGAGTACCGCGGATCACTTCCACGTATGCGTCTACCAGCACATTTGCTGTTCTGCTTTTAGACAGTTTGAAGACAGCGAGGACTGTGCCGAGGATCGTGGCAAAAAACACGGTCACTGCGGAGAGACGCAGTGTACCGAGGAGTCCGTTCAGGTAGACGAAACCGTATTTGTTCCAGATGCGAAGGATGGCGTTCAGCATATCATACTCCCAGAGAAGCCGCGTAGGCTTTGTATTTTTCGACCCATGCGGCGTACTGTCCGCTTGCCAGAAGGTCGTCGATGCATTCGTTCACGAAAGCGATGAGTTCCACAGCGCCTTTCTGCGCTCCGACTCTTGTTCCGTCGTATTCCTCCGGCAGGTCAAACTGAAAATCTTCCACTACCGTGAGACCGCAGTCCGAGTTCGCCTCGATATACAACTGAGCGTGGGCGATGGAGCAGCACGCGACGTCCGCTTTTCCTTCGGACACCGAGAGGTATCCGTCCGGTGTGGCGGAGACACGCTTAAACTCCTTGTACGCGGTGACATTGTCCTGGATGAGAGCTTCCTGGATAGAGCCGCTCTGCGCGATGACGATCTTGTCCGCTAGGTCATCCAGGGTGCGGATCTTGCCCGCGTCCTCTTCACGGATGAGAAGACCGTACCCGAGATCGTCTGTGGAGAAGTAATATCCTTTTGAGAGTTCCATGGATTCTGCCCGCGCAGGAGTAAAAGCCAGCGCAGAGATAGCAAGATCATATTTGCCCTCTGAGACGCTGGAGAGCACCGCCCCGAATTCCAGGGGCACGATCTGAAGTTCCACTCCGAGTTTCTCCGCGATGTATTTCGCGAATTCCACATCCGAGCCCACATATTGTTCGTCTCCCGGTAGGGAGGAATCAATGAATTCGTTGGGAGCGAAGTAGGGCTCCATAGCGACGGTGATGACACCTTTCTGTATGATCTCCTCCAGCCTGTTCGTTGCCGCTGCCTCCCCGGCGGAGCCGCAGGAGGTGAGGGTGAAGAGCAGGGAGAGAAGGAGAATCGATGTGAGGATCTTTTTCATGGGATTTGTCTTTCTGGTACTTTAACATATTAGCATGGTAGCACGCTAAAGTGATTATACAAGAGAAGTCCCGGAAGAGCAAGGGTAAAAGGAGAAATCTGCAGAATACACAGAAGGAGTGATGAAAAAGGAATCGACCTATCGATTTTGCACAAAAAACAGGAAGGAGCAGCGCTCCTCCCCGCTATTTCTTCAAGAAAGGGATTCAGTCTTTGAATACGATATACTTTTGATACAAAAACTCTGTCACCAGGTTTACCAGCATAGTGAGGATGAGAACGACATAATCGTTCCAGCCTGCTGCCGTGAGCCTGTTTCCAGCCCATGTGGACACCGGTGTGAACACCAGATAGAAGAGAGCGACAAGCAGCATGGCTTTCGGCACGTTGGAAGTGGATTTAAAAGTGTATTTCCGATTGATAGTGAAGTTCCACAGGACGCTCAGGATGAGTGAGATGAGATAACTTGGCCAGTAAGGGAGGTGCAGCACCTCCTCGAAGAGGGCGAAGGAACCCGCCTGGATGATACCGGCGGAAGCTGCGATGAGAGTATAAAGGATCGCCTGTTTGATCTCCTGTTTCTTTGTCATGATGTTTAAAAAACAGCGCTTGCAGTATGTGGCTGCCGCGTGCTCTTCTCCTTTGTGATCTCGTTCTGTGAATTGTACCCCTTTTCTGTTCTTCTGTAAAGGAAAGTGGAGCATGAATCATGACGGAAAAAATGTTGATTCGTGGTCTGCCTGGTGCGATCTTCTAATATGGTAGGCAGGATCTTATGTATTATGTGTGCAAAGATCACATCGGTATTTGTGGGTCATACCGACAGATATCCAAGCCAATCCTACAAACAGTGGCACAGATCGAAAAACTCTAGTCACACGTAAGGCGTTATGAGAGGATATTTTCGTATCGGAGTGAAATAACCCCCGGATCATAGCCATATTTACAATAACAATAGCGAAAGGATATAATTTTGGTGTTATTGGTTTGCGGGAATATTCGTTTTTATTACAATATCTGTGTCTTTCACAGAAGAATGGGGCTCAAAATGAAAAAGACAATCGTTTATTGTTGGTATTGATTCTGGCCTTTAGTCTTTTGCTGTCTGCTTGCGGCAGTACAGAAAGCGGAGCTGGTGACCCTGCAGGCGGCGTATCTGTTGCTGAAGGCTCCAATGAGAAAGAAGAGAAAGAAAGCAGCGGGAAGATCACGGCTGGCGGGGTAGCGTTGAGAGATTACGAGGATCCGGATTTTGGATACACCATGCTTTCTCCAGATGAGTCTGTTGACGGTACGATCACCGGAGATGACTTAGGCTGCACTGTTTGGATCATTTCCGATAAGGACGACGAAGAAGTGATGATGGTCGCGTTTATGGAGTATGAGGAAGACTCGCCGCGCTTTAGTGAAACACCGGATGAATTTGCTTCACCCGAGCAGCTTCTGGATCTGTTTGAAAAACACATCAAGAAGGTCATGGGCGTAAAGCTGACGCTGCATCCGTCTGGTCTTGAAGCTTCTGCATACACATATGAAAAAGCCGAAGCAGGAGAACTGGATGCGGTTCGATTCAAAGGAGCTCTCAAGTGTGATAACGAAAAGACGATCAGAGAGTACGGCTTTACAGGGGTATGCGTCCAAGGCGAAAAGAGACCGTATGTGTTTTGGGCGATAGATCTGACGGAAGACATGAGCATGACTGACGCTGGGGCGCAGATCATCGGTGCATGCGTTCGGGATTTCAGGGAAGGAAACTGACGCAGAAAGATATCTGGTTTACATACAGGGCCGCAGCAAAGAAAAAACAACGAAAAAGATCACATATTCTTTTAACTAATTGCAAAGATCCGGATAAGGAAGTATATGTGATGTTGAATATGCTGTCAGTCTCGGTGTGGAATAAGGAATTACAGTTACAGATCTTTCTAACAAAGGTCCTGTAACTGTTTTCATGTTCTGCGATGCTGAAGTATTCAATCGACCATTGGATCATCAGAGAAGGGGACCAAAACTT
>JAFUBI010000028.1 GCA_017460285.1 Oscillospiraceae bacterium
GATATCATCGTTGGTTTTCCAGGCGAAACCGAAGCAGATTTTCAAGAGAGCATCGATTTTTGCAAAAAAGTGGGATTCCTAAGAGCACACGTGTTTCCCTATTCGCGTCGCAGCGGTACTATGGCATATAACATGGCCGATCAGATCGTTCGAACTGAAAAAGAAAAGCGATCAAAGATCATGATCTCTGAATTGAAAAAACGTTCTCATGAAGTTATGCAGTCGTTTGTGGGGCATGAGGCAAGAGTGATTCTTGAGCAAACTGATGGAACGAGCTACTCCGGATATTCCGACCGCTACCTTCCTTGCCGTGTTTACGGAAATAACCTCGCATCTAAACAAATCGTCGCCGGAACGATAATTGACATAATTGACGGTGAAGCTATCTTAGATCTCAGATAATACCCATTTGAAAAGGCGCCAAAAGGCGCCTTTTTTCAATTCATTTTTCTAAAACATGGATCGTTTTCAAATACAATGCGCGTTTTTTCCTTTTGATTTCCTCATTCGCAAGACGGAAACACCCTCTTCCCAAGTTTCCCTCGATGATGTCACCCTCTGAACACCCTGAGGGAAGCAGCTCCGCAGGCACAAAAGATTCTAATTGGAGGTCATCGTCAGAAACGATACGAACTATTCGCTCATGAATCGAATCGACATAATATCTCATTCCTCAATTCCCTTCACCTCATACTGAATGCTGTCTTCTGTGATAACAAAGTGAATCATTCCCTGCGTATCCGTTCTAAGAACAACTGCCCCTATTGAACTGAGTCTTTCTAACACATCCTCTTTAGGATATCCAAATTCATTATCTATTCCACAACTGATGATTGCATACTCTGGTCTTACGTAGTTTAAAAAATGGGAATATGTTGCGTATCGGGTTCCATGATGCCCAACCTTAAGGATCTGTGATCGAATCTCCTTGCCCGTAGATACTAATTCTTCCTCTACCCGATGTTCCGCGTCCCCCATGAATAAAGCACTGTATTTACCAATTGTCAGCCTGAGGACCATAGAACAGTCGTTCAGATCTTCACCGCCTCCGCTCCATAGCGTCTCAAATGAAGCATTTGTTCCATCAATATTTACTATGTCACCACGATAGAGGATCGTAAGAGGGATATCTTTTTTATCGATCACATCAAGAATACGTTCATACCATTCGCTAGCTGGGATAAACTCCTCTGGAACGTCTGCAAAATAAACGTGCTCGACCTTATAATCCTGCAAAACACTCTGGAGGCAGCCAATATGATCGTAATGGGGGTGAGAAATAAAAACGGCATCCAATTTTTTTATTTCAAACTGGTCAAGTCCTTGGCTGACGACATCATAACTGGCATAGACACCTGTATCTATGAGTGCACTCCAATTACCTAGTTTGACGATTGCGCTATCCCCCTGTCCAACCGGCAGAAAAGCGATATGAAGAGTCTCTTCACCTTGCTCTACAGTTATACCTTCTTTACCATTCTTGATCAGAATGCTCCATTGCCTTATGTAGGGAAACAAAGCATACAAGACCACTATGAAAATTATTACGAGGTAAAACCAATCGCCCTTATGAAGGCGTTTTCTCTGCACTTTATTCACCTTGAGTAGTCACTCGTTCAAGCCATTGCTGCTTAGTGATCAGAATCTGCCTGGGCTTGCTGCCCTCCGATGGTCCAATAATTCCCGCATCTTCCATCTCATCCATGATCCTCGCGGCTCTTGCATAACCAAGGCGAAGTTTACGCTGAAGCATAGAAGTTGAAGCAGATCCCTGTTCTAAAACTACATTTACCGCTTCTTCAAACATTTCATCAACATCAGACTCATCGTCATAATTATCTGAACTGGAGCTTCCCTTGACCTTTTCCTTTGCTGACAGTCTGTCGATGTCGCTAAGGATCTGGTCTTCGTATTCACTGGAATTATTGTCCTTAATATAGGACACGATTTTATCCACTTCTTCCTGCTCGACAAGGCTTCCCTGAATTCGTACAGGCTTGGTGACACCTACAGGCATATAGAGCATATCTCCTCTTCCGAGGAGTTTTTCTGCACCTGCTCCATCAAGTATTGTTCTGCTATCGACCTGTGAGGAAACTGCAAAGGCAATACGGGAAGGAATATTGTTTTTAATAACACCGGTGATAACGTCGACAGAAGGTCTCTGGGTCGCAAGGATAAGATACATACCTGCTGCGCGAGCCATTGCTGCCAATCTGGCAATAGCATCTTCGACCTCATTAGCTGCGACCTGCATAAGGTCAGCCAACTCATCGATAACGATAATGACTCTTGGAAGTTTTTCCAGTTTCTCACCTTCTTGAGGCTCGTAATACGGATCGTTCAGTTTTTTCTCAACCCAGTTGTTATACTCTGTAATGTTTCTGTTTCCGGTCAAACTGAACGTCCTGTATCTCTTTAACATTTCACCTACAGCCCAACCAAGAGCGCCTGCAGCTTTTCTCGGATCCGTTACTACTGGGACATAAAGATGAGGTAATCCATTGTACGCGCCAAACTCGACCATTTTAGGGTCAACAAGGATCATTTTCAATTGCTCTGGAGTGTATTTGTATAACAGACTCACAAGTATCGAATTGATACATACGGATTTGCCCATACCAGTCGCACCAGCGATCAAAAGGTGTGGCATTTTTTCAATGTCTCCAACACGAACAGCTCCGCTGATATCTTGCCCGAGAGCGAAACAAAGCTGTCCTTTGGATTTCTGAAACTCCTCATTTTCAATGATAGAGCGCAATCTCACGATCTGAGATTGTTTGTTCGGCACTTCTATTCCAACAGCAGCTTTCCCTGGAATAGGGGCTTCTATACGAATGCTGGTCGCAGCAAGATTCATCGCGATATCGTCAGACAACTGTACGATTCGTGACAAACGCACACCGCTTTCTGGCTGAAGTTCGTATCTCGTAACTGTTGGTCCGCGAGATATGTCCACCACTTTTGTATTGACGCCAAAACTTTTCAGAACCCTTACCAGATGATCTGCTGTCTGAGATAGTTCCAACTCCAATGATTTATCGTCCTTGTCTTTCTGTGGCGTAAGATAAGAGACGGGCGGAAAATGGTACTTTCTGACCTTTTTCTGCTTAACGGAGACCGTAGGAGCATTGACATTTTTTAAATACTCCGTGTCGGCTTTTTTCGCCAATTCATCCACCTCGGTAAGAGTCACTTCTTGTCTTTCTTTATCCTGTGTTGAAACTTCCTCACTTACACTATCGCTGATGACGATATTGGGATTCTCCTGGTCTGCCATCTTTAAGCGCTCATTCGCTTTCCTCATCCGTTCTGCTGCAGTTTGGAGTTCGGCGAGTGTCTGGCTGTTACCCGAAGGATCGAATTGCTGAAAGATCCTGTTTTCCTCCGATTTCTCGGCAGAATTCTTCTGAAGCACCTCCTTAACAACAGATCCAGCAGGTCCGGTTGGATTAAGTTCGATCCCCTCCTCATTGGGATCGAAAGCAGGTCCAAGATCCACATCAATATTGGGAAGTTTCTCTGTTCTGGAATTGATGCGTTTTTCCCGTTCAGGTTGAAAAGTTACTTCTTCGCCGTCTAAAGGAATGTCGTACATCTTTTTTTCATCCAATGGTACGTCGATCCGTCTAGCTTTTACATGGAAATCCGGTTTACTGCGCATCGTTTCCATAGAAGTCTCTCTTTGAAATTTCCGGACTTTTCCTTCCATGTAGGAATTGTATATTGCTACGCCTAACTTATATAGTTTAACGAAAGGCCAACTTATGATATGGAAGAGGTCCACAGGAGTCCAACTCGTCAGCAGCATCAAAGCCAGGAGCATAAGGATAATGATCGTTATCTTCGCCCCGATCCCTCCCAAAAAGTTTTCCAGTGGAAGACCTAGTATAGCCGAAACAACACCAGTACCGATTCTATCTGCACCCATGGTATACAGCTCTTTAATGATATTAAAGAATCCCTTACTTACCGGACGTGCCAAAGAAAAAATAAAAGATGCCCCGGACACTGTAAGAAGCATTAAGCCGATCTCAACAAGATCCACTGTATCAACGACCCTTTTTGTAAGGGCAATGATTCCTAAAGCAAAAAGGGCTGGTCCAACAAGATATGCCATCCAGCCAAATACGCCAAAAAGGCAGCGATGCAATACTCTCCAAAATGCATCACCTTCTACAAAAGCCAAAGCAAAAAACAACACTCCTAAGCCAATAAGAACAGCCGCTTTGATCATGCGGTTCTGTTCAACTTTTCTTGCTTTCTCTTCAGCAATTCTTCGCTGCTCAAGTTCTTTCTTTGTAGGTCTACCTTTTTTCTTTTTCTCTGCCATCTGTATCCCTTCACTGATCTTTAATGGTATTGAAGCACCACACTCGTTTTAGTGCATACCAACCTATATTATAAAATATCACAACAGACCCCTAAAAGAAAGAATGTTCTCTCGTTGACCCTTTATCTCCAGCCACCTATAATGAGTAAAGAATGTTATAGAGGTGATTGGAATGGCAAAACTGTACTTCCGATATGGTGCAATGAATTCTGGAAAATCCACTGCGTTGATTCAGGTTGCATATAATTACGAAGAGCGCGGAATGAAAGTGGTTCTGATCAAACCGTCTATCGACACAAAAGGGTCCGACACCGTCGTATCCAGAATTGGTGTCTCCAGGACCGTCGATCTCCTCGTTCCCTCCTCGATGGATATTTTTGCTGAGATCGAAAGGATAAACAATGACCACACTATCTCGTGTGTTCTTGCGGACGAAGCCCAGTTTTTTACCCCAGCCCAAGCCGAAGAGTTGTTTCGTATCGCTGTTATCCTAGATATTCCTGTTATCTGTTACGGACTCAGAAGTGATTTCCAGATGAATGGATTTCCGGGTTCTACAAGACTACTTGAACTTGCACATAGTATTGAGGAATTGAAGACCATTTGCTCGTGCGGAAAAAAAGCAATGATCAATGCTAGACTTGTTAACGGCGAATATGTATTTGAAGGTGCTCAAGTTGCAATAGACGGCGAAGCAAGCGTTGAATATCGTTCTGTCTGCCCTTCATGTTATTTCCGTTTGAAGGCTGAGCACAGTAAAAGACAATAGTTTAACTAGTACTGAAAAGGCGGCTTATTCCAGCCGCCTTTTCCTTTTATTCAGTTATTTCATTGTTTTTTATCAGGTTTTGATACCAAGTAAAACTATCCTTTTTGATTCTCTTCAGATCTTTGAGATCCTTATCTGTTCTGTTGATATAGACAAACCCATACCTTTTCTCATAACCATTGCTTGTACTCAGCAGATCTTCGAAGGACCATGGGTTGTAACTCAACACCTCAACTCCATAGTGCATCGCCTTTGCCATTGCAAGGATATGATCATGGAGATACTTGATACGATAGTCATC
>JAFUBI010000303.1 GCA_017460285.1 Oscillospiraceae bacterium
GGCATTTGATGCTGTTAAAGAGATCATGTTGGATAAGGCTTTTGGCGCCAGCGGTAACAAGATCGTCATAGAAGAGTATATGGAGGGACCCGAAGTTACTGTTCTTTCGTTTACGGATGGTAAGACGGTTATCCCTATGGTGTCTTCCATGGATCATAAGAGAGCGGGTGACAACGATAACGGACTCAATACAGGAGGAATGGGGACGATCGCACCGAATCCGTACTATACAAAAGAGATAGCGGATCAATGCATGGAGAGGATCTTCCTGCCTACCATTGACGCACTGAACAAAGAAGGAAGAACATTCAAGGGATGTTTGTATTTTGGCTTGATGCTCACAAAGGATGGTCCCAAAGTCGTCGAGTACAACTCGAGATTTGGGGATCCGGAGACTCAGGTCGTTTTGCCTCTTTTGGATAGTGATCTCTTAACGGTCATGCAGGCAACAACGGATGGAACTTTGGCAGAAACAGAAGTTAAGTTTAAGGATGCGAATGCCTGCTGCGTCATTATGGCTTCAAAAGGGTATCCGGTATCTTACGAAAAAGGGTTCCCTCTTGTAATCGAAGACGAAGTGAGGGACAAGGTCTTCGTAGCTGGCGCTAAACTTCAGGATGGAGTCTTGCTTACGAATGGCGGCAGGGTCGTCGGCTGTTCTGGAGTCGGAGCGTCGTTGCAGGAAGCGATCGAAAATGCATATGCAGTTGTGGATAAAGTGCATTTTGACAATGAATACTATCGCCACGATATCGGCGCACGTGCTTTGAAGGCCTAACGGAGGGAAATGTGATAAAAGTAATACTGGATTGTGATCCTGGTCAGGATGACGCATTTGCCATCATGCGTGCTGCACAGCATTTGGACCTGCTTGGTGTTACGACGGTAGGGGGGAACGGTTTTCTTCCTAACGTGACAAGGAATGCTCTTGTAGTTCTGGAGCAAATCGGACATACAGAGATCCCTGTTTATCCAGGGCACGCCGGACCTTCTACTCACGAGTTGGTGACAGCTCCCAATGTACATGGAAAAAGCGGCATGGATGGTCCTGTCGTTACAGAACCGAAGCGCAAACCGGAAGAGAAGCATGCTGTGGATTTCATCGTTGAGACCGTGATGAACACGGACGATGTCACGTTGATCGCGACAGGTCCTCTCACAAATATTGCTGCTGCGCTGAATCGCGAGCCCGGAATCGCAAAAAAGGCCGCTGGATTATACATCATGGGCGGAGGCGCTTATGCAGGAAATTGGACGCCAGCAGCAGAATTCAACATTTGGGTGGACGCAGAGGCTGCATACAAAGTGTTCCACAGCGGTATCGATCTTCACATGGTAGGAGTCAATCTCACCAGACAGTGTCCCGTAGATGCGAAGTTTATAGCTGGATTGCGTGCCATTGGAACGCATGCCGCTGTGTTCAGCGCTGAGTTGTGTGATTTTTTCGCACGAGGAGGCGATGCTCATTTGCATGATGCATGTGCGGTTGCTTGGCTCATAGATCCTTCACTCATAGAATCTGCATACCTGCATGTTGATATCGAACTCAATGGAACACTGACAAGAGGGATGACGGTCACCGATATGCGCCATCTTCAAACCACGAAACGTGATGTGGATATCGATCTGTCTTCAACAGCAAGATGGGACGATCATGAGGAAGGAAGTCCTTTCCGGGGTCAGGCACCAAACACACATGTGGCGATGCGCTTAAATTATGAGAAGTTTGTGGAATTAGTTCAGGAAACCATGAGAAATTATCTTTAAAAGCAGAACCGCACCTTATGGTGCGGTCATTTGTTTTAGGTGACAGCTGAAAACTAACACATTGCCGTGCTGCTACGGTATAATGGTATCAGTGGAAAGTGATAGGGAGGAATTAATATGATTTACAGTGATTTTCATGGTCTCAAGCTATCCAGACTTGGATTTGGCTGTATGAGGTTTGCAATGGATCCAACGACCGGAGAGATCGATCAGAAAAAAGTCAACGATATGTTTGATCTTGCCATCAGCAGAGGGGTGAATTATTTTGATACAGCGTATCCTTATCTGGATGGTAAATCCGAATTGGCAATGACGGAAGCTCTCAGGAAGTATCCCAGAGAAAGTTACTATATCGCGGACAAATTCCCTGGGCATTCGCTGCCTGGTCCCATCGATAGCATTGCGCTTTTTCATGTTTCCTTAGACAAGTGCAATACGGATTACTTTGATTTTTACCTTCTCCACAACATCACGGAATGGTCGGTAAAGATCTATGAAAGTGAAGAGTATCACATTATTCCTGATATGTTGAAAATGAGAGATGAGGGAAAGATCCGTCACTTGGGATTCTCTTTCCATGTTGGACCAGAAATGTTGTAATAATTCTTGAACAAGCATTAGGGAGATTTTGAATTTGTTCAGATACAGTGCAAATATCTGGATTGGACATTACAGGACGCTAAGAGAAAATACGACATCATTACGAAACATGGTCTTGGAGTCTGGGTCATGGAACCATGCAGAGGAGGTAAACTTGCCAAATTGGCAGAAGAAAAATCGAATCTATTGAAAGCAATCAATCCAGATGCAAGTGACGCTTCTTATGCCTTCCGTTTTCTCCAGGGTCTGCCTAACGTCAAAGTCGTTCTTTCCGGGATGAATGA
>JAFUBI010000304.1 GCA_017460285.1 Oscillospiraceae bacterium
GTCCCAGTCCGGATCTCAATGCGAACTCTTCCTGCGTCAGTCCTGCCTCCCTTCGTCTCTGTTTTAGATAATCCCCTATAACACTCATATCTTTTTTCTCCGATACAAGAATAAGCACTATTTATACCCTATCGGGTGTCTTTACACTATGCTTGACATGTTTTGTACCCTATCGGGTATAAATAACGCAGTTTTCGCCATTATTACACCTGACCGGGTATAATGATGGCATTTTTGAACGAATGCTTCTTCCTTTGTTACGCTGAATTCTAAAAGAAAAGGTGGTCCTTCGTCTTAAGAACCACCGAATCTTTTATACTCTCTTATAGTCTCTCTGCCTTCTCGATATCAAGGAAGTATTTATAGGTGTCTACTGTGAGTTCCCCACAAGCTTCCTCATCACATGCGATGATCGCGCAGTTGTGTAACTGAAGTGCGCTCCAGGTCCATTTCTGGGAGACGCCGCCTTCCACTGTGGCGGCAAGTGCGCGAGCCTTATTGTGTCCGTTGATAAGGACCAACACTTCCTTGGAGTCCGTTACGGTCCCGATACCTACGGAAAGAGCCTGAGCAGGTACAGCTTCCGGATCATTCCCGAAGAAACGGGAGTTCACAATGCGGGTATCTGTGGTGAGGTTCCTCAGTCCTGTCCTGGAAGTGAGAGATGTATAAGGTTCATTAAACGCCAGATGTCCATCCACTCCGATGCCACCCATGAAGAGATCGATGCCGCCGTAGGAAGCGATCTTCTTCTCGTACTCCTCGCACTCTTTCTCCGGATCCTCTGCCATGCCGTTGAGAATATTGATGTTCTCCGGCTTCATGTCCACCAGATGATCAAAGAAGTTGTCGTGCATGAAATACCAGTAGCTTTGATCGTGCTCATGGGGAAGCCCCAGATACTCATCCATATTGAAGGTGACCACATTTGCAAAACTCAGTTCGCCTGCCTGATTCATTCTCGCCAGTTCTTTATAAACTCCGATAGGGCTGGATCCGGTGGGAAGACCCAACACAAAAGGTCTGTCCTCCTTATGGTCACGGATCTTATTTGCGATATAGTTGGCTGCCCACCGGCACATCTTGGAATAGTTCTCCTGAATAACGACTCTCATTCGCATACTCCTTATATCTAATATAGTAATATAGTTTTTGTCTGAATCATCAGACTTTCTCGGTGATGACACCATTGTCTTTATAGATGCTGTTCTCCGGGACAACACCACGAACACAGGATGTGGGATACACGTTGCTATGTCTTCCGATAACCGTTCCGGGATTGCATACAGCGTTGCACCCGACTTCAACATAATCTCCAAGCATCGCTCCAAACTTTTTGATACCGGTCTCGATGTGTTCCGTTCCGTTGTGGACCACGACAAGTTTTTTGTCGCTCTTCACGTTGGAGGTGATAGAACCTGCTCCCATATGGCTGTAATAGCCAAGAATAGAATCTCCTACATAATTGTAATGAGGCGTTTGAACGTGGTCGAAGAGGATGACATTCTTGAGTTCCACCGAGTTTCCTACAACGCAGTTCGCTCCTACCAACGCGGAACCACGGATGAAAGCGCAGTGCCGTACTTCCGTCTCCGGTCCAATGATACAGGGTGCTCCAAGATATGCAGATGGAAACACCTTTGCTGTTTTATGAACCCACACCTGAGGTTCTCTTTCCTCGTATTCGTCCCCCAATGTGGGACCAAGAACTAGGATAAACTCCTTGATTCCCTTCAGGGCTTCCCAGGGATAGGTGAATTGGCGCAGATAATCTGCCGCCAATGTATGATCCAGATCATACAGGTCGTTGATCGTATACATATGATCTCCTCAAAGTTTTGTTTTTCTTTCATTTGCATATAAATACGCAAACACTAGCAGTGCGGTTTGATACGCACTGTTTTTTTCTTTAAGCAAAAGGAGAACCTCTGTTACAGTATTGATTCTGCTTTTTCCTTTCTCCCTCACGACCTGCTTTCGCCGTGGCAGCATCCGCCGAGTTTTTCGATAACTGCCAACCTCGTCAACCAATCACGGTCCTGGCGCTAACAACATATTCCTTCACCTCTGTGGAATCGTTGCTTTACAGGGAACATTATACAATACCTATTTTCTTCAAGTATACTTTTTTCTGTAACAGCGTCACACTGCACCGTCTTGTCTCTTGGACGCTGAGTTATATTATGCGATAGCAATTAAGATTGAATATGTACTGTATAATATAGCAACGGTGAAAAGCGAAATCAAAAAACAATACCATTCCTATCCTTAGGAGGTCGTTGTTGTCTTTGGGTCTGTTAGTGAGGTCATATAAAAAATAGAGAGTGATGAGTTTTCTCCTCCTCCACGAAAGAGACGACTGTGTCGGCAGCCGTCTCTTTCACTAATTTTTCAATTTCTACACTTTGTCAAATATCAAGAAACTTCCATCTTTAAAAATCAATTCACCATCCATAAAAACTTCTGCTTCTGTCCGAATATCCTTTATGATATCCCAATGAATCGAACTATAATAGCTGCCATCATATGGTCTACCCATCGCTATATGCATAGTTCCTCCAAATTTCTCATCAATTAAAATATCTGTTGTGATCGTGTCCACTGCAAAATTTGTTCCAAAAGCAAATTCACCAATTCTTCTTGCTCCTTCATCCGAGTTCAAGATGTTGTTTACATAATCAACATCATTGTCAGCACTAACTTCATTACACAATCCATCTTTAAAGCTTAATCTTAGATTGTGTATAACTTTCCCACCGATGGTAGATGGAAATTCAAATGTAATGTATCCATTGACCGACTGCCACACCGGAGTAGAAGCTATCTCACCATCAGGAATGTTCCCTTTCCCTTCCGGAACGCTCCACTCGGATCCTCCAACATCCATGGTAAGATCCGTTCCCCTTCCGAGAATATGGAATATCTTCCCTCTTTCCAGATATCTACAAATTGGCTCCCATTTTCTCCGCTCTTCATCCCAGTCGACGTCACATGCTTCGAAAAACATATCCATGATTTTGTCATAACTGACATTCGCTTGTTGCGCAAATCTTTCGTTTGGTACACGCACTAGTGCCCAGCGTGTTTTTTGCCAGCGCATAGAAGAGATGATTCCCATTGCTTTTTGATATTTCGCAATTTTCTCATTTGGAATATCCCAGCACTCACTCATGTTAAAAGCGCCACGCAATGCAAGATAGCAGTCCGCCCACTCCATTCCATATGCTTCAATTTCGGGTACCCAGGAAATCTGATCATCATTTCCATACTTCAACACCTGATGCTTCAATGCTTCACTCATGAATTGAATCTGTGGATATCCACCACGCTTAATACATGCCGCATAGCATGCCAACGCCAATGGATATGACTCTGTTTCATACATTGCGATCATTAACTTTTCTCCTGGCTGAACATCCAGCGAATAGTTGATCAAGGACTCTCCTAATACAGTCCATCTTTTGTCCGTCATGACTTGTTCCCTCCTTTTATTGAAAGTTACCAGCACACCGATTTAATTGAACAGGAACTTTCCATCCTCAAATATCAGTTTGTCATCCATGTAAACCTGGGCATTCTTCCTAAGATCTTTTACAATGTCCCAATGAATCGCGCTGTCGTAACTGTAGTCATAAGGTCGCCCCATTGCAATATGCATAGTTCCCCCGAATTTCTCATCGATCAAAATATCTGTTGTTACAACATCAATTCCAAAGTTCGTTCCGAATGACCATTCTCCTACTCTTCTTGCGCCTACATCCGAGTCAAGTATTTTATTGACATAGTCTTCATCGTTGTCAGCGGATACCTTTATGCAAATGCCGTCCTTAAATTCCAATCTGAGATTATGAATTACTTTTCCTCCAATTGTTGCAGGAAAATCAAAAGTTATATATCCGTTGACTGTTTGCCATATAGGCCAAGACCCTATTTCCCCATCTGGCACGTTTACTTTGCCTTCTGTAGGACGCCATCTGTGTCCTTCTGTGCTCATCCTTAAATCTGTCCCCATGCCAACTATTCGAAAATCTTTTCCCGAATTCAGACGTTCACAGATTGGATCCCACTTTGCATGTTCTTTATCCCAATCCACGTTACATGCATCAAAAAACATGTCCATGATCTTGTCATAACTGACTTTGGCAGTTTGAGCAAATCTCTCATTCGGTACACGACAAAGCACCCATCGCGTATTCTTCCAACGAAGTGTGGATACCTTTCCCATCGCCCTTTGATAACTTGCAATCCTATCGCTCGAGATATCCCAACACTCGCTCATGTTGAAAGCACCGCGTAGGGCAATATAGCAATCTGCCCACTCCATTCCATATGCTTCGATCTCTGGGATCCAACTTATTTGTTCATTATTACCATACAATAGTACCCGATGCTTTAATGCTTCACTCATAAACTGGATCTGGGGAAAGCCACCTGCCTGTATGACAGCAGAATACGTTGCTAAAGCTAGAGGATATGTATCGGTCTCATACATCGCGATCATTACTCTCTCGCCAGGATTAACTCCTACGGAATAATTGACAAGTTTATCTGCAACCAATTCCCATCTTTTCTCTGTCATCGTTCAATCCACCCTGCTTCTAACTCTGGAATGTCACATTTTCAAAAATCAATTCACCGTCCAAATAGATCTTTGCCTCTGTACGTGTATCTTTTATGATATCCCAATGGATAGCACTGTAATAACTCCCATCATATGGACGTCCTAGTGCAGTGTGTATCGTTCCTCCAAATTTCTCATCGATAAGGATGTCTGTCGTTACTGTATCGATATACTTATTCATACCGAAAGCAAACTCTCCGATCCTTCTTGATCCTTCATCTGAATCAAGGATTGCAGTGACATAATCCAAATCGTTGTTGCAACGGATCTCGGTCACATACCCATCTTTAAATGTATAGGACAATCCATGTATTACTTTTCCGCCTATCGTCGCGGGAAACTCATAAGAAATATATCCATTCACCGTCCTCCACTTTGGCGTAACAAATATCTCGCCACCAGGAATGTTGTCTGCAGCGATCTCTGGAGTCCAAGGGTTGTCGTCAAACCGGAAAGTCAGATCCGTCCCTCTTCCGACAAGGTGTATCTCACTTCCCTGTTCAAGCCGGGCTTTAATGCGATTGTATTCCTTCAACTCCTCATCCCAATCCACAAGGAGGCAAGCGTTGAAGAACATGTCCATGATCTTGTCGTAACTGACGTGTGCCTGCTGGGCAAATCTCTCATTCGGAACACGAATAAGAGCCCACCGAGTCTTCTGCCACCGCATAGATGAGATAACACCCATAGCCTTTTGATACTTGGCTATCTTCTCATTTGGGATGTCCCAACATTCATTCATGTTGAAAGCACCACGTAGAGCGAGATAACAATCTGCCCACTCCATTCCATAAGATTCGATCTCTGGGATCCAGCTGATCTGTTCCTCATTCCCATATCGTAGAACCTGGTGTTTTAGCGCTTCGCTCATGAATTGGACCTGTGGATATCCCCCTGCCTTGATGACTTCTGCATAACATGAGAGCATTAGCGGATATGTTTCCGTTTCATACATAGCTATCATCACTCTCTCACCTTGTGTCACTTTAAGTGAGTCGTGAATCAGCACTTTTCCCAGTTCTTCCCATCGTTTATCTGCCATATTTAGGTTCCTCACTTCTATTCAGTTGTAATTGTTTTTGTTCCTTATTCTTTAGTTTCTGGTCAATTGCTCTTTTACTGCAATTTGCTCTAAACTGCTTTACAACAGTCATAAAATCCCTGACTCTGTTGACATCCGTCATGTTCTCAAACTTTCCATCTTTTTTGAATGTGGTTGCCACGACAGCGCCATCAGCGATATTCAGCAGCATTTCAATCGTTTCTTTTCTACAGCCCGTATTGGCGAAAACCGGTGTGTCCCCAGAAACACTTTTAGCTCTTCTGAGCACCTCCGGATCCGTAGCAGAGCCTGCTGTAGCCCCGGAAACACAAAGGGCATCCGGTCTGCAATTGAAAATCGTTGTCTTCGCAATCGACTCAATAGATCTTTCCGTCAAATATGCAGCTGCTTCGGGAACGATGTTGAACAATAACTTTACGTTTTCCGCTCCTATTTCCCTCTGGTGTCTGACGACTTCCCCACAATTGGTATTCCACAAGCCAAAATCACTGGCATATACTCCCGTGAAGATCTCCCGTACGAATTTGGCATCGACTGCAACCGCCAGATCCAGCGATGCAACCGGATCCCAAAGACAGTTCACACCATAGGGTACTTTGATCTCACTTTTTAGCTCACCGATTACACGAGCCATCGCCGCAACCGTCTCCGGTCTTACCTTCGTGAGATATGGAAGACTGAATTCATTCGAGAACATGATAGCGTCTACGCCTCCATCCTGAAGCGCATGAAGTTCCTGCCTTGCGCTTTCCAAGACAAATGCCATCCCTTTTTCCTTATCGTAGTATGGGTCCCCTGGCATTGGTTTTAGATGACACATTGCAATGATCGGTTTCTTTGTTCCTATTGTTTCTTCCAGCCAACTCATGATTCTTCCCTCCATAATTCATGCATTAGATCCGCATTTCTTTCGTACAATTCATGATATATACGATTGTATTTTTCGTACTGAAGATGGCGTTCCGCATCAGGCTTAATTATCTTTTTCACCTTGATCATTTTTTTGATCTCTGTCGGCGAAGAGATCACTCCAATACCGAGACCAGCCATTAAAGCATCACCATAGGAAGCACCGATCGTCTCTTCCGGAACGATCTGTCTTACATTGCAAACATCGCTGACGATCTGAAGCCAAAGTGGCGCTTTTGTTCCCCCTCCAACGGCAGTCAACGTATTGACTTCGACACCGTTCTCTCGTAGATACCTCAAATTATGCTCGATCCCAAAAGCGATCCCCTCAAAGACAGAACGTACCAAATGACCTCTTGTGTGCCCCAGATTCAAGCCAAAAAAAGTTCCCTTTGCTTTCGGGTCCATGATAGGCATGCGTTCTCCCATAAAATATGGCAGACATACAAGTCCATCACTTCCTACAGGCACATCTTCTGCTTCCTTGAACAAAGTCGAGTATGCCGATGGTCCACCATTATTTTCATCCTCTACGAGTTCTCTTGCGGTAGTATCAAGAAGCCATCGTGTCAGTGATCCTGTCGTTGCCATTCCTCCAGCGATTGCAGTGACCCCATCGATCGTATAGGGGCACTTGGGTAAATTTAACTTTCGGGCCTTCTCATTTTCACTCACAACAACATAGAATGCTGTGGATCCATACATCAGCATAGCATCACCCGGTTCAATGACGCCTATCGATACCGCCTCTGCTCCAGCATCTGTCGTCCCACAGGTGACAGGAATACCTGCAGCGAGTCCCGTTGCTTCTGCTGCTTTCTCAGTAACAGTACCCACGATCTCATAGGTGCTTTTTGTTACTCTGGGAAGCATTTCAGGAGGACATACATATTCACACATCTCGGGAACCCATTCGCCAGTTTCCTGATCGATCAAAGGTACGGTGCTCATCGCAGAATATTTATCCGCTACATTCTGTCCGGTCAGTTTTCCAACCAACCACCCGGCATCAAAAGTGAACATTTTGGCGCTCTCAAAAACCTCTGGTTCATTTTCTTTGATCCAAAGGATCTTTGGTGCAAAGTGTTCAACGTTACAAGGTCCTCCCATCTTAGACATGATTTCTGGTGGGATCTTCACATTCAATTCTTCGCATTGCGGTACACTTCTGCTGTCTATTCCGTACAAAATAGCATTTCTTAAAGGATTAAAGTGCTCATCAACAGGAACTATGGCAGCACAAATTGCACTGATACCAATTGCACCGATCTCTTCTGCAGATATCCCAGACTCATCAAACATCTTACGAATGACTGTTACAAAATCACGCCACCAGTCGTTGATCGGGTCATGCTCTGCCCACCCAGGTTTCGGGTGACTCAAAAGGTGCTTTGAAGTAGCTTTTGCCACGATATTCCCCTGATAATCACAGATCACACCCTTGGATTCGTATGTTCCCACATCGAATCCCAAAAGATATCTTTTTTCCATTGCTTTTTCCTCACCGTGATAAATCGGTTTGCGCAGATAAAGAATCTGCCATTTGTTTTATTAGCAGACTCAAAGCCTCCATGTCCTTCAAATCGGATAATTCCGTTGGGCTATGGCAATACCTGATTGGAAATCCCAGGTCGAGACACATTACACCGCCGCTTCCTTCAAACTGTATATTGCTGACATCCGTCAGACCTCCAACATATGCCTGCCTCTGCAATCCGATACCAGCGGCTTCCGCTGCTGACTCGCAGACACGAACCATCGCAGGATGAGCGAACGTTCCGTTTAAAGTACCTCTTCCATGGAAATTGTAGAGATCCATTACGGGTCCCTTCCCCATGAATGTGAATCCTTCTCCTTTCAGATCCGGTGTGTCATAGGGAGATCCTCCATCTATTGCTATTGACATATCCGGCTTGATTGTTTTCGCAGCAACCTTTGCTCCTCCGAAGTTGAACTCCTCCAAGACAGTTGCAACGAGCCAGATGGTAGACGGTCTTCTATGAAGAACAAGTTCATGTGCGAGGTCTAGAAGGACCGCAACTCCTCCTCTGTCGTCCAACCAACTTGCATAGACCCTGCTGCCCTCGATCTTCTGATATTTTGGCTTATACAGAACAGGGCTGCCGATCTGTATTCCCAGGTCTTCTACTTCCTCTCTACTGGATACTCCCAAGTCGACATATAGAGATTTGTACGGGTCTACAGTATATTTTTCATTTGCCTCTGTCTGGTGATGAGATTTTACTCCGATCACGGCAGGATAGTAGCCTCCTTTTCTCGATCCCACCACCATTTCTGTGGCGGGGAGGACCTTTTCCGGTATCCCGCCTACCCTCTCCACTCTGAGGAAGCCATCCTCTTCTATGAACCGCACAACAAAACCGAGGCTGTCCATATGCGCCGTTATCATCAATACTGGTGCCTTCGGGTCTGTACCTTCGATTTTCACATAGCAGTTTCCAGTATTATCTGTCACAGGCTCAAGATTGCAGGAAAGAAACTCTCTTTTTACAATCTCACACACTTTCTGTTCATGTCCGGCAAGACCCGGTGTCGTGCATAATTCGCGTGAAAGGTTATCTATTCTGTCTATCATCATTACTATCCTCCGGAACAATTACTCGGACGCCCTTCTGCATGAGAGCATCCTGTTGTGAACTGGGTATGCTGTCTGTTATCAGCACATCAATATCCGTGATATCACAAACATGGGCAAATACTGTTTTCCCGATCTTTGTATTATCCGCAACGGCACATACCGTATCCGCACAATTGACCATAGCTGCCTTGATATCCGCTTCTATTAGTGTCCGGTTCGTGACACCATAGTCGATACTTATCGCGTCACATCCAAGAAACACTTTGTTCGCCTTAAGTCTCTTATAGTAATTCAAAGTCTCAAATCCCAAGAGGGTAAAAGTCCTTGGCTCCAGCGTTCCTCCGACAACGATCAAGGAACAATTCTTGTAATTATTGGCAGAAAGATAGGCCCCGATCTGGATGTCATGGGTAATGACCGTAAGATTTTTCTTTCGCGACAGATTTTTGGCGATCTCCATCGTGGTCGTTCCAGAATCAAGGATGATGATGTCATCATCCTCAACGAGATCTGCTGCTAAACGGCCGATCTGCCTCTTTTCAAAAGCGTTCCTTTTGGTACGATTCGTAACAGGTATCTCGTAATTGAACCTCTCCGTGGCAGCCATTGCTCCTCCACGCACTTTTTCGAGATATCCTTTCTTATCCAATACAGTAAGGTCTGCACGAATCGTGACAACAGATGTATCCATTAAGCGGCTCAACTCCTGGATCGTAACTTTCTTATGCTCGTTTACATACTTAATAATTCTCTGCTGCCTCTCCTTTTGTAGCATAGGCACACTACCTCCTCAAGAATTGTGTTTTTTCGCTACATCACGAATCGCCTTTTTCCTTCTTAGCTCACGATTCAAAACATCAAAACAAACAACGAATACCAACAGTGCACCCCACGCAAACTGTTTCACGTTGCCCCCAAGCCTCAACAAGTTAAAACCGCTTGAGAGGAACTGAACAGACGCAAGTCCAAGCGCAATACAAGCCATACGCACATAGCCTCCGTCCGGGTTCGTCGCTCCAAGAACACATGCCAATAATGCCTGATTCACATAGGACCCGCCATAGTCATACTTTGCAGCATCGGTCCGCGCTATGATCTCAAAGCCGGTAAGAGCAGCGATCACTCCACTGTATACGTATGCTTTCAACAAGGTCTTATTCACATTGATCCCGGCGTATTCACTGGCCTTTTCATTAGAACCTATAAACCTCAATTCCATTCCAAACTTCGTTCGGTTCATCAGATAGGCTACGACCACAAAGATGATCAGGAAAAACCACATCGCATAAGCGATACCCAAAAATCCATGGTTTCCAAAGTACGTCAGTTCCTCAGGAGCGCCAGTCAATGCGTTACCTTCCGTTGCTACAACAGCAATGCCGCGAAATATGGAACTCGTTGCCATCGTAACAAGCATTGTAGGTACCTTGAAATACGTTACAGTAAATCCATTGACCAACCCACAGACAACTCCGATGAGAAGCATAACTATCAAAGCTCCCAAAATGTATAGCCATGCTGCTGCACCTGTTACATTGTTCTTCGTTGCCTGCGACATTATCGTAATGCCCGTTATCGTACATAGATTTCCGATCGCAACCGAGGAGATATCTGTCTGTCCGGTCACAAGGATCAGCATCATTGCAAGGGTGTATAGACCAATCTCAGGTATCTGATAACACATGGAAGAGAAATTTGCTTTTGAAAGGAATTTGTCCGGCTTCAAGGCTGTCATCGCTACAAATATCAGAATAGTAACAACTATTAAGCGAAACAGATCGGGATCCGAATTGCTCAATCTCCTTTTGTTCATTTACTTACCCTCCTTTGCGGAATGACGCCTTGGACGATTAGACATCTGTCCGACCAGACCTATGTACATCAGAACGCCAGTTGCAAGTTCTACATAGAACGATGGTATCCCGATAAGGATCAAGTTGTTGGATATGAAACTCATCAATAGAACACCCAGCAAGGTTCCTAAAGCACTTCCCCTTGCTTTGGATGAGTTTCCTGTTCCGAGAATAACTGCTGCAATTGAGATATTTTCCTTGCCGACAACTTCCGCCGGATTCGGAAGGGAAAACCTCCCGACAGCGTCCCTGAGTATTCCGGCAACACCACAGATCACTCCGGCGATAAGAAATACGATCAGGCGGATCCTTTTCACATTGATGCCTGCCCTTTCTGCAGCTTCCTCATCAGCGCCAACTGCATAGACCTGTCTCCCAAAATTCGTATAAGTCATGAGGATATGCATCACCAGATACATGACCGCGATGAAGATTACTGATACATGGAGTTGGCTTTCTATTCCGCTCCCATAGACGGCTGTGGCAAGATAAGTCTTCCCCAGCGCACCGATCTGGGAGGGAAGCGTATAAATGTAAGAAGTACTTACGAATACAAGAACTGCCCCCTTCAGCAAGGATGCTGTTCCTGTCGTGGCAATGTAAGCCTGAAGATGCAGTATCGATACCATAAACCAGTTCAGGAATTCCAATGCCATACAGATTAAAATGGATATCAAAAACACGATAGCAGGATGAGGATCCAGTCCGTTTTGCGTAAGTATGTACATCGTGACATACGCCCCAAAACTTCCTATTACGGCAAAAGAAGCGTCGAATGCACCGGAACACATAACAATCATGATTGCCAAAGCATATATGGCATTCGTTGCGGATGCCCTGACCAATGCATATAAGTTTGCTACAGTAAAAACATCTGGATTGATCAAGGAAAACAAAACAACGATTGCAAGAAAGATCAGAGCAAGCTTGACTTCGTTGTATTCGAGAACTTTTTTGATCCATTTTTTCATGTCGTCTTTTCCTCCGCCAAAGCTGCCTCCAGATATTCCATCGTCGTATCTGCTATATTCTTCTCCAAAGCGATTCTTCCTTGCTTCATGATCAGAACGCGATTGCACAACTGCATGATCTCGTACACGTCATCTGATATGACGACAACAGCCGTCCCGTTTTCTCTTGCGAGATTTCTGATGATATCGTGAATCTCACTTTTCGCCCCGACATCTACGCCGACTGTTGGGCAGTTAAGGATCAAAATATGAGGGTTGGTAGAAAGCCATTTGATCAAGCATATCTTTTGTTGATTTCCGCCGGACAAAGATCTGACCGGATTGTCCGGAACCAGACCAGCGACGGAAAGCGTGGATAGACTTTTTGTCTTTTGTTCACTTAATGCCTTTTTGTCAAGCGTACCGAATCTGCTTGCGAACTCCCCCAGCACACGGATTACCGCATTGTCCGCAATCGACTGTTCCAAATGCAATCCTTTTGTGAGCCGGTCGTCAGGCACATAAGCGATCTCATGTTCGATTGCCTGCTCAATATTCTTGATAATACCTATGTCTTTCCCGTCAATAAGCACATTCCCTGAATCGGCAGGAACGACGCCAAATAGAGCTTCCGCAAGCTCACTTCTTCCACATCCGAGAATACCAGTTATTCCAAGGATCTCCCCTTTTTCGATCTGAAAAGAGATATCTTCAAATGCACCATCCAGTGTATAGTTCTTTACCTGAAGCAAGGGGATGTCTCCTTCAGACTTAAATTCATACACTTTATCACTGAACTGTTTTCCAGTCATGTAATAGATGATCTCTTCTTTGCTGAGGATCCTTTCGGTAGTCTTTCCATCATATACGTTCCTACCACTTCTCATGATGGTAATGCTGTCGCAGATCTCCAAAACCTCTTCCAGCTTGTGGCTGACAAAAATCACGGCCACTCCCTGAGCCTTCAGCTCTTTCACGATTTCCAGGAGCCGCTCCACCTCATGCGTCGTCAGCGCTGTTGTCGGCTCATCCATAACCAGCAATTTGCAATCCTGAGCCAGTGCCCGGCAAATCGCGATCAGCTGCTTTTGAGATACCGACAGTGTCGAAACATATGCATCCGGATCGATGGAGACATTAATACGTTTTAGAGTGTCTATTGCCTTTTTCTTTATGTTGGTATTGTTGATAAACATTTTCTTCCCGGCAACTGTAGAATACATAAGAATATTCTCTGCGACCGTCATGTTATCAAACAATGAAAAATCTTGATATATGACCTGTATGCCCTCTGCGATCGACTCAGCAGGATTGATTGACTTATATTCTTTCTCATTGATCTCCAGTTTTCCTTCATCGAAAGGATAGAAACCGGATATGATCTTTATCAATGTTGATTTTCCGCACCCATTCTCACCGACGAGGCAGCGGATCTCTCCTTCTTCCATTGAAAAATTCATTCCATCGAGAGCAACAACACCGAAGAAGGATTTATACATGTTCTCAATATTGACTATTTTTTTCATGCTCATTACTCTCTTCCAAAGGATTATGTAAGTAGGGGGAATACGGAAGCCGTATTCCCCACTTAACCTAGACTATTGGAGTAAAAATGATAACTTAGAAGTTATAATCACCCTTGTTTTCAGCAGTTCCGTCGAACCACGCCTGTCCATAAAGGATGTTGCCCTTTAATGTGCAGTGCTCGAATCCTGGTACACCAAGGTCCATGCCGTCATAGACCTCTCCACCTTCTTTGACGATGACGCCAAGAGCGCACATTGCCTGTCCAGCTGTGGACGGATCCCATGCGGAGAAGACTTTGATTGTTCCGTTGTCAAGATATTCCTCGCAGCAAGATACGAGGCATGTTCCGGTAACAGCGATCTGACCTGCCTTGCCCGCCTCTTCTACTGCCATGGCGATTCCAGGGGGATCGACCATGTCACAGCCGATAAAGCCTTTTACTTCCGGATAGGTTGCAATAACTTCTTTGGCAACCTTGTACGAACCGTCGGATCCGCCGCCACCTGCTGCGGATTCTACGTTTTCACATACCTTGTACATGTTGGGGTAGGCTTCCTGCTGGCGCTTGTATGCACCTTCTACCCACTGCTGGTGAGAAGTCATGGTGAACGCGCCAACCATTAAGCAATATCCACCTTCTTCGCCCATTTGCTCTGCAAGCAGATCCATCAAGTGAGCACCGTATTCCTCGTTAACGAAAGCTTCAATGTCGTAGTCGACATTTTTCATTCCTTCAGCCTCATGGCTTATTACAACGATTCCCTGCTCTCTTGCTTTTGCAAGGGTCGTCTCACATGCATCTGGATCGTTTGGAATGACAGTGATAATATCATCCCCTGCTGCAATGGAGTCTTCCAGATATTTCAACTGTTCTGATGCATCTGCTGATGCATCACCACTGGCTTGATATACTGTGTGTCCTGTATTCTTGGAAAAGATCTTGTTGCCCTCTTCCATACGATCCCACCAAGCAATACCTACGCATTTGGGGATATTTGCGATAACATAGGTATCTCCACCAGAGGTGCCACCACCACCGGTCCCACCGCACGCAGAAAGCATCGAAGCGGTAAAGAGAACCAGCGTTAGCAATGCTACTACCTTTTTCATTTAGACCTTCCTCCTTTTTTGATGTTTTCTTTTAAACACCTTCGTCAGCCTAATGATATCGAAACTATATAGCTTTCGCAAATTACCTCTTATCAATTGAAATATATATTTTGACCATAATTTGTAACTATTTAGTTATATATTGTGGTTATTATGCACAACATTTTAGGGATTTTTTGCATGCACCCATCATTTTTGTGTGTTTGCAGACAATGTTCATTAGTCAATTTGCGCAAAGAACATGCCTAAAAACATACAATTTCACGATTTTCCAATCCTTTGCTTTATTCAGTTTTACGCCAAATAAACACTTTCTAATTCCTTTAAAGGAAAGAAATGGAAATAGTTTGCCACCATATTTGAGGAAACTTTACACCACGTTTCCCCATATGATACGGCATAGAGCAGCGCAATACGATTTCACTCCATCATCTGTTCCATCCCATTTCTTAACTGAGCATAGCCTCAGATTGACACTTTTCTCTACATGTAGAAACACAAATAATCGTCCCATAGTAAGCGTAAAACGTAGAATCGGATTTTAAGTCCGGCTCTGTTCTTTTATACTCCAGTACATTGGTAAAAGAAGATCTGTGGATCGCCAAAAGTTCGGGAAAGTCTCGGAGACTTCCGGAAAATGCCATACAGTATAGGGTAAAACCAGTAAAAGGAGTACAAAATGGCTAGCAATTTACAGTTGTATAAACGAAACGCAAAATTGCAGAAGTGGAGCGGAATCGTAAAAGACTGTCGTAATAGCGGGCTAAGTGTTAAGGAATGGTGCCAGGCAAAGGGTATCAGTATCAATACCTATTACAAGTGGCAAGGGCGCGTCTTTAAAGCAGCGGAACAGGCTGTTAACGAAGAACCGGAGTTTGTAGAAGTAAACTACCAGGAGCCTGAGGGTTCCAAGGAAGCGATAGCCAGAGTCCACAAGGAAGGGCTTGAGATAGAGATCCTTTCCGTCCCGGTCTTGATGAGGATCCTGGGATGCTGAAAGAACTGAAAGGAATCCGGGTGTATA
>JAFUBI010000305.1 GCA_017460285.1 Oscillospiraceae bacterium
ATACGGGCAAATATATCGCATATCATTACTCATCCTACTCAGGAAATAATACGTCCATAAAGACGAGAAAGAAGAAGATCATCGTCCTTGGAGCCGGTCCGATCCGCATCGGACAGGGCGTAGAGTTTGATTACTCCACGGTCCATGCAGTTCAAACGATCCGGAAGATGGGTTATGAGGCAATCATTATCAACAACAATCCGGAGACCGTTTCCACGGATTACACCACAGCAGACAAACTCTATTTTGAGCCGCTCACTCCGGAAGATGTCATGAATGTTGTGGATTATGAACAGCCGGAAGGAGTGATCGCTTCTTTGGGCGGTCAGACCGCAGTGAACCTCGCGGAACCGCTGATGAGACGCGGCGTAAAGATCATCGGAACAGACTGCGATGCCATCGAGAGAGCGGAGAACCGGGATTCCTTTGAGAAGATACTTGAGGAACTGGATATTCCCAGACCGGAAGGTGAGGCAGTCACGGATCTGGAAGAGGGTATCAAAGTTGCCGCAAGGATCGGATACCCTGTTCTGGTGCGTCCAAGTTATGTTCTCGGCGGCAGAGCGATGCAGATCGTCGGGGATGAAGAACAACTCAAGTATTATCTCAAGACAGCAGCGGCTATCGATGAGGACAAGCCTGTCCTAGTCGACAAGTATATCCAGGGAAAAGAAGTCGAAGTCGATGCGATCTGTGATGGAAGGGATGTTTTTGTCCCAGGCATCATGGAACTGGTAGAGCGCACTGGCGTCCATTCAGGGGACTCGATCAGTGTCTATCCCGCTTTCAGCATCTCAAACAAGGTGAAAGGGATCATTCTTCAATATGCCAAGAAATTAGGACTTGGATTGGGGATCGTCGGTATCTACAACATTCAGTTCATCGTGGATAAAGATGAAAAGGTTTATATCATAGAAGTCAATCCGCGGTCTTCGCGCACAGTTCCGTTCCTTTCCAAAGCGACAGGGTATTCTTTGGCGGATATCGCCACAGAGGCGATCCTGGGAAGGAGTCTCAAGGAGCAGGGACTCTTCGACCTGTACCCGCAGGAGAAAAAACGATAGTACGTGAAAGTGCCGGTCTTCTCCTTCAATAAACTGAAAGGCATCGATGCTTATCTCTCACCAGAGATGAAATCCACAGGGGAAGCGATCGGGTACGATGACAAACTGAATCGAGCCCTCTACAAAGCTCTGCAGGCATCCGGAATGAACCTGAAAAACTATGGCACGGTGTTTGCAACCATTGCTGACGGGGATAAGGATGAGGCGCTTCCGCTGATTCGCAGGTTCTACGATCTCGGATTTAATATCGAGGCGACGACTGGTACGGCAAGGTACCTCAAGGAGCACGGCATCCGAACAAGGATGCGCAAAAGGATCAGTGAGAATCCGGACGATATTCCGGATGCGATCCGTATGGGCTATATCAATTATGTGATCAATACGAGAGAGTACAGTTCGATCGGTGAAATGGCGGACGGTGCGGAGATACGCCAATGCGCTACGGAAAACGACACCACCATGTTCACATCATTGGATACCGTAAAAGTTCTTCTGGATGTTTTGGAAGAGATCACGCTTAGGATCTCAACCATCGATGCTTAAGTTTGGAGGAAAATCTTGAAACAGGGAACGTTTGAGATTACACAAAACAGACACCTGACAGATGCCATTCTGGAAATGCGACTGAAAGGAGATACATCCGCTGTCACTGTTCCTGGACAATTCGTTGAACTCGCTCTTCCGGGGTTCTTCCTCCGACGTCCTATCTCGGTCTGTGACCGAAATGAAGCGGAGCTTGTCCTGGTCTATAAGACTGTCGGCAAGGGAACAGAAGCTTTGTCCAAAATGAGAACAGGCGATTTGGATCTTCTTACAGGGCTTGGAAACGGCTATGATGTTTCTGCCTCCGGAAAGGAGCCTCTGCTGATCGGCGGTGGTGTGGGCATACCTCCTCTTTATCTGCTTGCGAAGGAATTGCTTCAGGAGGGAAAAAGAGTTCAGGTCATCCTTGGCTTCAACAAGGAGGAAGAGATCTTTTACGAAAAGGAGTTCAAAGATCTCGGATGCGAAGTTCATCTCACAACAGTAGACGGGTCAAAAGGAGTGAAGGGCTTCGTTACAGATGCGATGACAGATCTTGAATACACCTATTTTTACAGCTGCGGTCCCCTGCCTATGTTGAGAGCTGTGTTCAAACAGAGCAAAACCTCTGGGCAGTTTAGTTTGGAGGAACGGATGGGATGCGGTTTCGGAGCGTGCATGGGATGCAGTATCCAGACAGCAGAAGGAACCAAACGGGTCTGCAGAGAAGGTCCGGTATTTCGGAAGGAGGAATTGCCATGGTAGATCTTCACGTTGACCTCTGCGGGATAGAACTTTCGAACCCGGTCATTCCGGCGTCCGGGACTTTCGGATACGGGTATGAATTTGCTCAGTGGTACGACATCGATATACTGGGTTCACTCTCTTTTAAGGGAACGACCAGGGAACCGCGATATGGGAATCCTACTCCTCGAATCGCAGAGTGCCCATCCGGGATGTTGAACGCAGTTGGACTGCAAAATCCCGGCGTTGAGAAAGTGCTTTCAGAGGAGATGCCTAAACTGAAAGAGCATTTTCACAAACCCGTCATGGCGAATGTTAGCGGGTTTTCAGTCGAAGAATATGTTACAACAGTCAGCAAGTTGGAAAGGGAAGATCAGATCGGTTGGTACGAGATCAATATCAGTTGCCCAAACGTGCACGGTGGAGGCATGAGTTTCGGAACAGATCCCTGCCAAGCGGCCGCTGTTACGGAAGCAGTTAGAAAAGCGACAAAAAAACCGATCCTCATCAAATTGTCTCCAAATGTGACAGACATCGCCGAGATCGCTCGTGCCTGTGAAGCGTCCGGAGCAGATGGGATCAGTTTGATCAATACTCTCATGGGAATGAGGATCGATATCCACACAGGGAGACCGATCCTGAAGAACGTCACCGGAGGACTATCCGGTCCGGCGGTTTTCCCGGTAGCGCTCCGAATGGTCTACCAGGTCTCACAAGCGGTGAAGGTTCCAGTCGTAGGAATGGGAGGCATCACCACAGCCGAGGATGTTGTAGAGATGATGCTTGCCGGAGCAACAGCGGTAGAAGTCGGTGCTGCGAATCTGATCGATCCGTTTGCATGCAAAAAGATCATCGAAGATCTTCCAGGAGTTTTGGAAGGGATCGGTGTCAAAGATATCAAAGAGGTAATAGGAGGTTCCCACCGTGGGTAAGGACGTAATCGTAGCTTGTGATTTTCCAAGCAAAGAACAGGTGTTTCAATTTTTGGATAAGTTCCATGATGAGAAACCATATGTAAAGATCGGAATGGAGTTATTCTATGCGGAAGGTCCGGAGATCGTGCGGGAGATCAAAAAACGCGGTCACAGGATTTTTCTGGATCTGAAACTGCACGATATTCCCAACACTGTGAAAAAAGCGATGCACTCTTTGAGCGTTCTGGATGTAGATATGGTAAACCTGCATGCAGCCGGAACGACAGCAATGATGGAAGCCGCGCTCGAAGGACTCACAAGAGAGGATGGAACAAGACCTCTCCTGATCGCAGTGACGCAGCTTACGAGCACGAACCAGGAAAGCATGGAGAGAGATCTTCTGATCTACAAGCCGATCAATGAGGTCGTCATGCATTACGCGAAAACGGCGAGAGACGCCGGCTTGGACGGGGTCGTTTGTTCGCCACTGGAGTCTGCCACCGTTCATGATGCTTGTGGAAAGGGCTTCCTGACGGTCACGCCGGGCGTCCGCTTTGCCGGAGGAGATGTGGGCGACCAAAAACGTGTCATGACTCCTGCTCAGGCAAAGGAGATCGGATCCGATTACATCGTTGTGGGAAGACCGATCACAGGAGCAGACGATCCGGTAGCTGCGTACAGAAGATGTGTTGAAGAATTCATAGGATGAGGAGAGATACGATGTCGGAAAGAAAAATCGCTAAAGACCTGTTGTCGATCAAGGCAGTGTTCTTCCGCCCGGATGAGCCGTTTACCTGGGCGAGCGGGATCAAAAGCCCGGTGTATTGTGATAACAGGCTCACATTGACTTCCGTGCCGGTGCGCAACGATGTGGAAAATGGATTGGCTGAATTGATCCGCAAAGAGTATCCGGATGCGGAAGTTCTGATGGGAACATCCACTGCGGGGATCGCTCATGCAGCTATCACTGGACATCTTCTTGGGATGCCAATGGGTTATGTCAGAGGGTCTTCAAAAGATCATGGAAGGAAGAACCAGATCGAGGGACAACTCCTGCCAGGTCAAAAAGTTGTAGTGGTAGAAGACCTGATCTCCACGGGGGGAAGCGTGATCGAAGTCGTAAATGTGCTCAGAGAAGCAGGAGCGGATGTTCTGGGGATCGTAAGTATCTTTACTTATGGCATGGAAAAGGGACTCAAAAGATTGGAAGAAGCAAACGTGAGGAACATCTCTTTGACGAACTTTGACGTGATCGCAGAGGTCGCTGCAGAGGAAGGCTATATATCAAAAGAGGATGTTCAGCGCCTGATCGCTTTCCGGAACAATCCGTCGGATGAGAGTTGGATCAAGAAGGAGGACAAAGATGCGTAGTTTGATCGATATTCTGGATCTGTCTGTAGAAGAGATCAATGAACTTATCGAGGTGGCGAACGATATCATTGCGGATCCGGATAAATATGCAGAAGCATGCAAAAGAAAAAAACTGGCGACACTGTTTTTTGAACCGTCCACCAGAACAAGATTAAGTTTTGAAGCCGCTATGCTGGAACTTGGGGGGAGCGTTCTTGGCTTTTCTGAAGCGACGAGCAGTTCCGCAGCGAAAGGAGAGAGCGTTGCAGATACTGCAAAAGTCGTCAGCGGATATGCGGATATCATCGCTATGCGCCACCCCAAAGAAGGTGCGCCTTATGTCGCTGCAATGAATGCTTCGATCCCGGTCATCAATGCCGGAGATGGCGGTCACAATCATCCGACACAGACATTGACGGACCTCCTGACGATCTCCCGTGAAAAGGGAGGATTCGAGGGATTGACCATCGGCGTCTGCGGAGATCTGAAATTCGGTCGAACAGTCCACTCTCTGATCAGCGCGCTGGCAAGATATCCCAAGGTCAAATTCGTCCTGATCTCTCCGGAAGAATTGAAAGTCCCGAGTTATGTCAAATAGGATGTTCTTCAAAAAAACGGCGTCCCCTACGTGCAGACGACAGATCTGGAAAGCGTCATTGGAGATCTTGATGTGCTTTACATGACCAGGATCCAAAGAGAGCGATTCTTCAATGAAGAAGAATATCTCAGATTGAAAGACAGTTATATTCTGGAACCGCGAAAACTGGAGAAAGCGAAACAAGATCTGATCATTCTGCACCCGTTGCCACGCGTCAACGAGATTAGCGTTGCAGTGGACGACGATCCCAGAGCTTGTTATTTCAAACAGGCAAAGTACGGGAAATACATTCGGATGGCACTGATCCTGAAACTGTTGAAGGAGGCACAGGAATCATGAATATCGATGCGATCAATAACGGTGTTGTAATAGATCATATCTCAGCAGGCAAAGCTATGCAGTTATATGACCTTCTGAACCTGGGAGATCTCGATTTCTATTTTGCGATCATCAAAAACGTGAAGAGCGTCAAAAATGGAAAGAAGGACATCATCAAGATCGATGCGGACGTACCGGTCAATTTTGATGTGATCGGGTATGTGGATCCTGGTGTGACGATCAATATCATCAAAGACGGAGAGCTTGTGGAAAAGAAGAGGATCTCCCTTCCAGAGAGACTCACAAATGTCTTGAGGTGCAAGAATCCCCGTTGTATCACCAGTACAGAGCAAGAACTGCCTCACGTGTTTAGATTGACAGATCGGTCCAAAAGGGTCTATCGCTGCATCTATTGTGAGACAAAATGCGAAGGACAGGAGTGAGAAAATCCTTAACATATTAGACGCTTAGAATAATATGTAGATATAGAAAGTGCTCCCCTTAGGGAAAACAGTGAACTGTGATAATTTCACTGTCTCCCTTAAGGGGAGCATCTATTGGTTTAACACCTAATCTGCAATGATCAACCGTATTCCTTTTTCGTTCAGGAGGTCGACCCATTTTTGAGGAATGTTCCGGTCAGTGATCACAACATCGAAATCATCGATCGAACCGAAACTGTGCATGCGGACAACTCCGAATTTGGAGGAGTCTGTGACAAGGCACTTCAATACCGTTCGAGCGATCGCTGCTTGTTTGATGGGAACTTCAAATTCATTGATGCATGTTACGCCCAAACGTTCATCGATCCCGGCTGCGGATAGAAAAGATACATTGATCGTATAACTTTTCAGTGTATTGAGCCCGTACCGGTCGACATAAACACCAGACTGCGGGTCGAGTTTTCCGCCAGTGACGATATAGTTGCGGTAGTTGATCCGCATCAATTCCTTTAAAGCGTTTTCTGTCGACACGATGACAACGTTGTTGTCTGCAGGATCAAGATAGTGCAAGACATTGACAGCGGTTGTTCCGATATCAACATAGATCACTTGGTTTTTCCCAATGAGAGATGCAGCTCGGAAACCAATGGCAACTTTCTGGTCAGGGTTTGCTTCGCGCTCCTGCTCCAAGGAATATTGCTTATAGATGTCGTTGTCGCAAAGCAGGATTGCCCCGGATACCGTTTTCACGATGCCTTTTTCCTTCATCTTCTCGATGTCCCTGCGAATAGTCATCTCTGTGACATCAAAATAATTGGACAGTTCTTTGAAGGAAATGCCGCCATGTTTCTGAACGATCTCTATGATTTTCTCTGTGCGATCCATTGAATTGCTTAGATCTTTCCTGCTTCCTTGAAGAGACGCATAGCGCTGCTGGTTCCGAGACGCGCGCAGCCGAGCTCTGCAAACGCTTCGATATCTTCAACAGTTTTCATGCCGCCTGCAGCTTTGATCTGAACTTCCGATCCAACGTGTTCTTTGAAAAGCTTGATGTCTTCGATCGTTGCGCCTGCTGTACCGAAACCGGTAGATGTCTTGATGAAATCTGCCTTTTCTTCGGTCACGATCTCACACATTTTGACTTTTTCCTCTTCGGTGAGGTAGCAAGTCTCGATGATAACTTTGAGGATATAACCCTGTGTAGCCTCTCTTAAAGCGGCGACTTCTGCGGATACAAGGTCCCAGTCCCCATTTTTGACATCGCCGATGTTGATGACCATATCGATCTCTTTTGCACCGTTTGCAATCGCGTCTTTTGCTTCAAACACCTTTACAGCTGTCGTGTTGTAGCCGAGAGGGAAACCTATAACTGTGCAGATATTCAATTCCGGATAATTCTCATGGGCTCTTTTTACATAGGACGGGGGGATACATACCGACGCGGTGTTATACTCCAGTGCATCCTCGCAGATCTTTTTGATCGACTCCCAATCGGAAAAGGCCTTCAGAAGTGTATGGTCTACTTTTTTCAGGATATCAGTTGCTTCCATAATATGTGAGATTCCTTTCATGATATTCATTTCTGTTGTTATTTTAACATATTCAGTCAAAAAGAAAGGGGCTATTTTCGCTCC
>JAFUBI010000306.1 GCA_017460285.1 Oscillospiraceae bacterium
AGTTTGCCTCGATTCGGTTCTTCCTTTTCAATATTAAGGTTAACTTCGCGTTCGACCATCATCCTCGATAACTTCGCGGGATCAAGATCTTTCGTATCACCGTGACCAGTCACACGACCATGGCGCAGCACTGTAACACGATTGCACAGTTCCATCACTTCTTCCAACTTGTGTGAAATGAAGATGATACCATAACCCATATCTCTCAATTTCTTCAACTGAACGAACAGTTCCCGAGTCTCCTGAGGAGTAAGGACTGCAGTCGGCTCATCCAAAATCAAAACCTTAACACCACGTGCTAATGCTTTCAGCAGTTCTACCTTCTGTTTCTGACCGACTGTCAGATCTCGTATCAGGGTGTTAGGATTGACATCCAAGCCGAATTTATCAACAACGTCCTGGGTCATCTCCACTGCCTGCTTTTTGTCATAAACAAATCCGGGACCCGGTTCCATGCCCAGAACAATATTATCTGCAATAGTTAAATTAGGTACCTGCATAAAATGCTGGTGTACCATTCCTACCCCCTTGTCAATTGCGTCCAGAGGGCTGGTGATATGCGCCTCTTCTCCTTCGATAAAGATCTTACCTCCAGGCTGACAGCCTTCTAGACCGAACAAGATCTTCATCAGCGTCGTTTTACCGGCACCGTTCTCTCCAATCAGTCCATGTATCTCACTTTCATAGATGGAAAAAGAAATGTCCTTATTTGCCATAAAGCCGTTAGGATATATCTTCGTGATGTTTTCCATCCTCAGCAGTTCTTTCGCCATGGCTCCACCTTTCTGCTTAGTGTTTTATAACGTGGGCGAGAGTGCTTTTCAGTACTCTCGCCCAAGCATTTTTTCTTAGAGTTATGCTACAAAGTCAGCATCAACATTGTCGCGATAAGCTTCGAATGCCTCATATGAGTTGAAATCATAGTAGGACGGGACTTTAATCTCACCTGCGCCGATTTTCTGGATCAGGTCTTTCAGGGTCGCCTGAACGTCTGCCGGGCACCACTCTTTGAAGTTGTCGTTCTCCAGATATCCAACGCCATTCTCAAAAGCACCATAAACGGTGTTACCAGGAGCAATCGGATTACCATCTTCAATGGATTCAACGATCTCAATTGCGATAGGAGCAATATTCTTGGTAATAGAAGTGATGATGTTCTCATAACCTACTGCGGACTGTGAATCCTCTGCAGCAACACCTTTGAAATACTCCCACTGGTCATAGTCGCAGCCCATCACGAAATAGCCATTTTCAATTCCGCCATGCTCTTCAGCAGCCTGGCACGAAGCAAGCATCATCTGAGCTGTAATTGCCCAAACGGCATCACATCCGTTATCGTACATAACGTTCTGACCTTCATAGACCGCGGACATTGTTGTTTCAGACAGGTAACTGAACAATGGGGTAACATCCAAACCCATTTCTTTTCTTGCATACTTTACGCCGGCAAGCCAGCCAGTATTAAAATCGTTCATGATCGGGGAGTCAGAGCTCAAGCATCCAATCTTTCCAGTCCTTGTCATAAGGGACTGAAGGATAGCAGCCAAGAAAGAAGACTCGTTCTGTGCAAATGTGATTCCCCATGCATTCTGCGCCGTCCAGTTGACACCTTTACCAACGTCATAATAAATGAATTTGGTGTTCGGATATGCAGCAGCTGCCTCGTCGATAAGGTCCTCAATATACCATGTAGGTCCTAGGAAATAGTCATACTCTGTAGTCTCCAAAGCATCCCAGAAGGAGTTAACTGCGAGAGCTGCGTCATATGCGCCATACTCAACGAGTGTCCAATCCATATCGTACTTTGCAGCAACTTCCTGAACTGCACGATAACCCATATCAGAAAGTCCAAAGTCACCGATGAACGCTGTGAAGAACAGAATCTTTTTCTTGCCACCGTCGCCAGAAGGCGTTGAACCACCAGAAGGATCTCCCGAACCGCCTCCACATGCGACGAGGGAGAACGAAAGAACCAAAAGCATCAGCAAAGCTAAGATTTTTTTCATAATGTTCCTCCAAAATTTGCGCTTATTTCTCCACATTCCGACGCGCGATCGAAATGCACTCAGGTTCATGTCTACCCGACAAATAAACTATGCCCTAAATCAAACATTTTTTCAATTGTTTTGTTTATTTTCTACATTTTGCTCAATGTAGTTTGTTTATTTTAAGCAATTCAAACAATCTGAACTCTACTATTTTTACCGATTTGTAATAAACATTTTGCTGCTATATTTGTTTGCTGTTGCACAACAAAAAAAGGGCTGTTGCAACAGCCCCTTATCATTATGATAATTACAATACCTTTATGCCAAAATCAGGGATGCACCATTTTCTTCCAGCATCTTGACATTTTCTTCCGATATACCCTTGTCCACGATAATTCCTGTGTATTCCTGAACCTTGGCGAAGTTGATCATACTTACAGAACTAACCTTCGTTGAATCGCAAAGCAGATATTTCTTCTTGGATATATTCATTGCGTTCCGTTTAGAAGCGCGCTCACTGATATCAAGCAACATCACATTTCCCGAGGTATCAATGGCATTACATGCGATAAAGCAAATGTCAGCTGAACAAGCCTTTATCTGTGCCTCAGCCACAGGTCCATAATTACACTGTGCGATGCCTTTCAATTCTCCTCCAATAATCGTAGTTCTCACCGTTTTAGTCTTACTGAGTTCTATAGCGCCATTCAGAGAGTTTGTTATACAGTGAATAGCAATCGGATTTGAAGCTAAGTATCTCGCAAGTGTATAGCAGGTAGATCCACAATCGATGTATAAGGTTTCGCCTTCGCTTATCAAACTATATGCTTTTTTGGCGATGCGTTCCTTCGCCAGAGTGTTTTCATATACACGATCATTGACATGAACCTCAATGATGTTGCGTGCTTTCATGTCTATGGCTCCTCCATGTACGCGCTTAAGGATACCTGATCTCTCTAACTCATCGAGATCTCGCCTTACCGTCATGTCCGAAGCGCCAAACAATTCACACAACTGACTATTTTTTACATAATAATCCCGTCTTAGCAATTCTACTATTGTAGCAAATCTATCTTCCCTATTCATCGATAAAATACCACCATTCCAAGCAAATACAACTCTTATGTTAATTTTCATTTAAAC
>JAFUBI010000307.1 GCA_017460285.1 Oscillospiraceae bacterium
CCACGCGAACCAGGGTCTTTAGGATTGCTGCGGTCTTGTCGAGCGACAAGACCTTTTTTAGTGCTGAAGAAAGGAGGAGATCCATGGAATTCAAAGCTCAGATCATGAATCAGCAGGATGTGGAGAGGACTTTGGTTCGGCTTGCGCATCAGATCGTGGAAAAGAATCATGGAGTATCCGATGTTTGTTTGATCGGCATTAAGACCAGGGGGATCCCGCTCGCTCAACGGTTGGCAAGTTTGATTGAGTCGTTCGAAGGGGTATCTGTTCCTGTAGGCGAATTGGATATCACATTGTATCGTGACGATCTGTCCAAGATCGAGGAGGATCCTGTTCTCCGCCGTAAGACTGGTCCCTTTCCTCTCGTTGGAAAGACAGTCGTTTTGGTGGATGACGTGATCTTTACCGGCAGGACAGCACGGGCTGCCCTGGACGCATTGATGGAGATCGGAAGACCTGCGCGTGTACAACTTTGTGTTCTTATCGACAGGGGACATACGGAACTGCCCATCAAGGCCAATTTCGTTGGAAAGAACATCCCTACTTCTCTTAAAGAAGTCGTGGCTGTCAATCTCACAGAAACCGACGGAATCACCAAAGTAATCATTAACGAAATCTAAAGGAGATTCACATGGTTAAAGAAAACTATGGCTATTTGCCGGAAGAACGCCCGACTACGGGTAAATTGCTTCTTTACGCACTGCAGCAGGTCATCGTCATGTTCCCTGCTACGATCACTGTCGCGCTGATCACCGGTTTCCAGGTGTCCACGACGATCTTCGCATCCGGTCTCGCAACTCTTTGTTTTATCTTCATCACCGGAAAGAAGATCCCTCTTTATTACGGTTCCAGCTTCGCTTACCTTTCTGCGGTTGCCTCCATGGCAATGGCTGAGGGAACGGAAGAGCAGCTTGCCTCCTGGCAAAGCACCGGGATCCTTCCCACTGAGCTGATCTCAAAGGCGCAGTTCGGGATCATCATGTCCGGCTTTGTCTCCATCGCTGCAGGGCTTCTGGTTCGCAAGTTTGGAAAGGATACGATCGAGAAGATCCTTCCTCCTTCCATCACAGGTCCTATCTCCATGATCATTGGACTGACACTTGCGGGAAATGCTTTGAGCGATGCGATCCCCGCACAGACGGGAGCTTATGCCAATGCATGGGTGGTCGTCTCTCTGGTAACGCTTTTATCCACTATCTTTTATTCAAAGTATTTGAAGGGATTCCTCGGACAGATCCCGCTGCTTCTTGGCGCAGCGACCGGTTCTCTCTGCGCGGCTCTCTTTTATCTCATCGGCGGAGCAGACTATAATCTTTTCCGCTCTATCTCGGACGAAGCTCTCAATTCTCTGTGGAGCGTAGGTCCCTTTGCGATCCCGGCTTTCAGCCTTCCAAAGTTCTCTCTGACATCTCTCGTTGCGATCATGCCTATCGCGATCGCTACGATCCCGGAGTCCACTGCTCACATGTACCAGTTGGATATCTATGTGGACGATGTTGCCAAGAAAAAAGGCAAAGAAGTGGGCTACAGCCTGATCGATCTGCTGGACAAGAACCTCATCGGCGACGGTCTTTGCGACATGATCTCCGGTTTTGTAGGCGGTCCTGCAGGCACCAACTACGGTGAGAACATCTCCACCATGGCCATCACAAAAGTTTTCTCAGTACCGGTCTTGATGGTAGCTTCCGTCATCGCAATGATCGTATCTTGCTTCACTCCTCTGATCAAGGCGATCTATGGGATCCCGCTCGCCGTCATCGGCGGTCTTGAGGTCTACCTCTTCGGCGCCATCGCAGCACAGGGCATTGCTATCATGATCGATAAGAAGGTCGACATGTTCTCCAGCAAAAACATCGCCGTTATCGCTTCCATCATGGTCGTCGGACTCGGCGGGCAGTATGCGTTTGGCGGAAATATTCCTTTCTTCGGATTCAGCATCCCCTGCGTAGCCGGCGCATCGATCTTCGGCATCGCTCTCAACGCGCTTCTTTCGATCGGCGAAACAAAAGAATGATTCCTCGGTCGTACATTTTTGCATAATTCAAACGGACACGGTTCAGCACATATGTGTTTGGACCGTGTTCCGTTTTCAGAATTTAGCGGAAGATTGTGGTATATTATTGGCAGGAGTTGCGGAGGAGGTATTGTGTTATGACACCTGAAATGCTGGAAAGGAATCGCGCAGATGCCGGATGGAATCTGCAGGTCAGCAGGATCGATCCGGTTTTAAGTCAACTGAAAAAAGAAGAAGAGAAGGCGATCGCGAGTGAAAAGCGCTGTTCCTGGTGTTCGGCTCCTCTGCCTGAGAGCAGCACCGTGTGCCCCTACTGTGGTGCTCCTGTGACAAGTAGTGCTGATGAGAACAAATGGAAGAAAGTGGCAGCTACCCCGGAGATGCTTCAACAGATCGAGGAGGCGTGGACCATATATAGTGAGATCTACAGGATACAGAATCGGATCGATCGGGAATTCGATGCGGTCGAACTGTATGATGTCGCAAGAAAACAGGCAGCTGAAATGATGGTGAATGTCATGGACCAGACACTTAGCATCAGTACGGAAGAAATTCTGGATTGTTCCAATTATCACAAGGTCTTTGTCGCAGATTATTTCTTTGGACTGTTGGAAGAGAGATATCCGACTCCGTTTGTGACTTTGAATAGAATGAGAGCAGAGATCATTTGAGGGGGGGAAGAAAAATGAAGTGGATGATCGCATCGGATATTCACGGATCCGCGTTGTATTGCCGTAAATTGCTTGAGGCATATGAGAGGGAAGAAGCAGATCGCCTGATCCTTTTGGGAGACCTTCTTTATCACGGACCAAGAAATGACCTTCCGGACGGTTATGCGCCGAAGGAAGTGATCGATCTTCTCAATGAGAGAAAAGAGGAGATCTTCTGTGTGAGAGGCAATTGCGAAGCAGAAGTGGATCAGGCAGTTCTGCAGTTTCCCGTACTTGCAGATTATGCGCTGCTTCCTCTGGGTGAAAGGACTGTATTCATAACCCACGGGCATGTCTACAATTGCGCGAACCTCCCGCCATTGAAAAAAGGGGATGTCCTGTTGCATGGTCACACACATGTCCCCGCCTGGGAGGATCACGAAGGGATCCTGTATTTGAATCCGGGTTCTGTTTCCATCCCGAAAGGGAACAGTGATCATGGATATATGATTCTGGAAGGGGAGACCTTCATCTGGAAGAAGTTAGACGGAAGCGTTTATCATTCTGTTGCGCTGTGAATTGTGATTTTTGCAAGAAAAGAGCCCCTTTCGCAGGAGCTCTTTTGTCATGAATGGAGAATCGGTCAGGATGCCTTGTTTCCTCAATTCATGGATAGATATAATGATAGCGGATCATTATTATTTCTTGAGGAGCGTATAAAGCTATGAGCAAGATCAACGGAACACCCACAGAAAAGATCGTCAAGGAAGGAAACGAGTATCTGCGCGTCAACATGGACGGAAAAGACTACGACCTTCCTTTTAAAGTGCTTGCAGGAAAGAAAGTCGCTTTCCTGGATATTTCCGGACAGGTAAGTCTGAATGAATCTGCCGCTGCAGATCTGGTGGAACTATTGGCAGATGGCGGTGTCGAATTTGATACGATCCTGAATCCTGTTTCAAAGAGCAACGCTCTTGCACACTCCATCGCTCTGCGTTGGAACGAGAAAAAAGGCACACACATCGACTATACCGTCGTAGCAAGAAAGAACAGCGATGGAAACAAAGTTCAGGCGGTTTACCGTTCTGTCACGACTCCCAGGGAACAGGTGATGTCTCTTACCGATGACGATGCAGAGTATCTGCGCGGAAAAAAGATCCTTGTTGTTGATGACGTTTACGGCGGCGGCGGAACGACAAAGGGATTGATGGAGTTGGCGGAAAAAGCCGGAGCGATCGTTGCAGCACACGCTGTCATCGCGGTAGAAGCGGGCGTCGAACTTCCAAAAGGCATCTTCTACCTGTTCACTCTTCCTTTAGGCGAATAAGAAAAAACACACCAAAAAACGTTGTAGATCCTTGGTCGGACCTGCAACGTTTTCGATTGTGCCAAAATGATTAGTCTTCTGTACGGACAAGTGGTACGCCCATTACAGTGAATTCATAATGACCATCACGATTATTTAAGAAGACGGTCTCTTTCATGTTTCTTCCAAAGCCTTTTACCACTGCCTCGGTGTCACTGACTGCAGAAAGGTAAAGTTGCGTATCTACGCCTTCGATCGTCAGTGTCGCTACCAGACAGCCTTCTTTGTAGGATAGCTCCGCTTTTTCCAGTGCCCAATGATAGCGATCGTCAGGAAATCTGTACGTGCCCTGGGCGTCAAGCCATGTGGGATTTATCTCAGGGTCATAATACCTCTCGCCAATCGGCATTTTGGTCCCTTTTGTTTCCAAAAGCAATACGTCCTGACCGCAATAGGTGGTCTGGCAGAACTTGTATTGGATGGGAACTCTGGAGCGGGAGGGAGCGGTGGTCGGTTTGGCTACCAACCAACCCTTGTTGTCCAGGCGAAGGGAAAGATCCATTCCCTGGAAGGTCGTGGTGAGATCCTGTTCATCTGTGACGCTGAAAGCGACCGGTCCCATGGCGGTATCATATTTTCCGGTGTATTCCCTAGGATCGAATTTCACATAGGAGACCTTTTCCTTTTTCTTTTTTGGGAAGCCAGCTTCTTTCAGGAGGGAATTGAACAGCTTCGTTTCCACGGATCCTTCAAGTTCCTGAGCAGTTTCAAAATTGCCAAAGAGGATCATGCCGATCTTTTCCTTCGGAAGGAACTCGAAACGGGAATGATGAAATACAGTTGCTCCGCCGTGACCCATCATCGGTCCTGTTAGATAGTCAAGAGGAGTTCTGCGGTAGTAGATCCCATATCCAACGAATGGGAGCTCCTCGTCCCACTTGTCATAATACTTTCGCGACTTCATAAGACGGATGGTTTCCGGTTTGAAGATCTGCTTTCCATCGAGGAGACCATCGTTCATCAGCAACTGACCGACTCTGGAAAGGCTTTCAAGAGTCGTATAGGTATTGCTCCCCGCAGGGACAAGGATGCCAAGAGGATCTGTGCATCTTTCTCCATTTTTGTCGTAACAGCGGGCAACTCTGCTGGAAACAGTATCCGGAAGATCATCTTCTCGGGCAAAATACACTTCCATATTCAAGGGGGAAAGGACTTCCTCCTGTATGAACTCCGTATAAGTTTTTCCACTGGCGCGTTCCAGGACGATGCCGAGCAGGGTGTAGCCCAGATTGGAATAGGAGAACATGGTTCCCGGGATGCTCGTTCGGTAGGTCTCTTTTAAGGCATCAACGATGTCGGTGTAGTGGTGTGCCGTTCCCATGATGTATGGATACAGGTCGCATTGAATTCCGGCGCGGTGCATGAGGAGGTTCTCGATCGTCACCTCGTATTCACCAATCCTGCTTTTGACGGAGAAATCCGGTATGTACTTGGTGATGGGATCCTCAAGATGGAGCACCCCGTTCTCGATCAGCCGAAAAATGCCGAGCGCTGTCAAGACCTTCGTATTGGATCCGATCATAAAGAGACTGTCGTCCTGAGGGGCGATCTTTTGCTCTTTGTTTATGTAGCCATCGAAAAAGGAACAGAGGATCTTCTCGTTGTCAAAGATGACAGCGCTGACGGCTCCTTTGTTCTTGCCTTTTATCGCTTTCAAAAAGACATCATTGAGTGTCTCGTAGTTTATAACCATGTTTCCTCCTTCCAATGAAAACAAAAACTGGTGTTCGTCGGGGATATCGAAACTGTGTTTTGTTTCGAATAAAGGAGTCAGTCCGAGATCCCGGACAGATCTCCGTGCAGAAGAATGGGACCGAATCCTTTGATCTCGTCGAGAAGCATGGAATCGGGGAGAGCGTGCAGGATATAGATCTTCTTGCCCTGCATAAATGCTTCATACATTTCCAGGAAGGTAGAAGCTCCGATATAGTTTGGAATGGATACGTCGTTTTTGATTTTGGGCTCATTGAGTACCAGTACAGCATCTAAGGTGCCTGTTCGTTCCTTGCTTTGATGGTACATCTTCCGGAAGAATGCGAGGTACTCCTGCTCGTTCATCGCATCTGTGTCTTCATTAAAAACGGGATCATCATAGCAGTTTGGCATAACAGGTTCATGCCCGTACTCCATCAACTTTTGTGATATGGAGGGGATAATGTGATATGCTGTTGTGGAGCAGATGATACCTATTCTCATCGCTGTCACCTCCGTCGAAGAATCGTTAAGCACAGTATACAGGATAAGGAAGAAAGAATGGAAATGGATTTTCTGATCCGGCAAGTGGTGTTTTCCAACTTCATGCAGGAGATATGTTATATCGACACGTTGGCGAAAGTGAGACAACTCTCGATTCTAAAAGAAATGAGCGATGGGAAGATCCGGGAGGTCTTTGCACAGATCTTGAACGCCCTGCCGGATGGAAATGCAGAAGAACAAGAGTTTTATCAGTGGGCGTGCAAGGCGCTGGAGACAGGGATATATGACGAGGACTAAAAGAGAACATGAGCATTGTTTTTAATTTGGACTGGATCGTGCTGGACTGGATCCAGGAGCATCTCAGCAGTGCTTTCTTGGATGCTGTTTTTGTCTTCGTCACTCACTTGGGGGACCATGCTGTGATATGGATCCTTCTTGCAATTGTTCTTCTCATGAACGGGAAGACCAGAAGGGCTGGAATCCGCATACTTGCAGGGCTCCTGCTGGGATTTCTCGTCGGAAACCTGGCGATCAAGAATATAGTCAGAAGGCCGAGACCTTTTGAGGTCAGGGGCATCGAACCTATCATCTCTCCTCCCAAAGATCACTCCTTTCCGTCCGGACACACGACGAGCAGTTTTGTTTCAGCGTGGACATTGTTCCGGGAGGACAAGAAGAAGGGGATCCCTGCTTTGCTTCTCGCGGGATGTATCGCTTTTTCCAGATTATATCTGTTCGTTCATTTTCCGTCCGACATCCTTGGCGGAATCCTTTTGGGCTACGGTATCGCAAGGATCACTGAGTTCCTGGAGAAGATCCTTTTGGAGAAACCGAATACAAAAACTGCCCGTTGACCCAGGCAGTTCTCAAAGCAAGTATTCTCAAGCAAGGCCTTCCTTACAGGGTGTGCCTTGTTTTCTTTTATAGTCGTAGTATAGTTCCTCCGTAGCGAGAGCCATTTTCGTGACGGAGAAATCGGAGCCTTTTGGATAGGTATACCAGGTATCTTCCAGAGTGTTGAGGTCGACGCAATCCCCATGTTTGAAGAGATACAGGTATTCGATATGACAGGAATAGAGGGAGGGAACAGGTTTTTCCATCGTGTACACGGTTCCGTCTTCCGACGTGATCCTGACATGGAAACCGTTCATGTCGTGAATCATAGTTCCGGATCCCAAGGGTATGAATCTCTTCGCGTTCGGCAGACTCTCCACTGTGACATCCAGGATCCCGGAGGAATAAGAGCCGTTGGCGACTTCCTTTTGGACATTGCTCCTTTCCCACTCATACCAGTCAGGGATGTGAGAGAATTCCGTCTCACCGCTGACCGTTTTCAACTGTCCGTATATGCTCATCTCCCAGGATTTTCCGCAGTTTGCGCAGGTAAGTGTCGATCCGGAAGAGGTCATCCGGAACTCTTTTCCACAGTGCGGGCACTGGTACAGGATCTTTTCCAGACCGACAGCGCGGTCGGGATCTTTGACAGCGATCTTGTTTTCCAGTTGCCAGCGGAAATCGTCGTATTGGAATTCGTGGACCAATGCCTGATTGATCTCATCGACGGATAGTTTCTTAACTTGTTCTGCGGTGAACAGCAATTTCATCGTGGCTTCCGTCGGGGCAACCTTGCGCTCTTTTCTGGTGTTCCAGAAAGGGTGGTTGATGTGGTGTCCATGGCAGATGAGGACAACAACGGGTATCCCGAGCATTTTGCAGAACTGACCGAGTGAATCCGGAAGGGGAGCTGTCGTTCCGCAAAGCGAATACCGTGCTTCGGGATAGAGACCGATGATCCCTCCGCTTTTGGCGACGCGGATCATGTGGCGGACAGACAAAGTGTCGTTGGTGAACTTGCGCTTGCAGATGCAGCCGATCGCACGAAGGAGCCACTCACGTCCGATATAGCCATCTATCGCCACGACATAATTCGGAATATGCGGAAAGTTTGCCGCGATTGATACTTTCATATCCATGAAGGCATTGTGGTTTCCAAGAAGGAAGTAAGGAGGTTTAACATCCTCCATTCCGATCTTCACCAGTTTTGTCCGGTGGAGCAGCAAACTGGGAAAACATAGGAGCCACAGCAGAATACGGAAGAGAAAAAAGCATTTCCGCGGAGGCTTTGCCATGTCAAAGCGTTTTACATTATCAGTCATCCAGGAAAACTCCTTAAGAATTATGCTATTAATTGTACCATTGTGCTGGGGTGAACGCTATACAGCGTGAATGCAATGACCGCGCAAATCGTGATATACTGACCAAAAAACAAAAGGGGATAAAGTATGGTCAAGGAAGGTTATTTTTCCTTTTTGGGATATAAAACATATTATCGGATCGTAGGCGCAGAATACGAGGATTCGGTGCCTTTGGTTCTGTTGCATGGTGGCCCCGGTTCCACACATAACTACTTTGAAGTTTTGGATCCGCTTGCAGATGAGGGAAGAAGGCTCATCATGTATGACCAGATCGGCTGCGGAAATTCCTATGTATCTGGTCATCCGGAACTGTGGACTGCGGAGACGTGGGCACAGGAACTGTCTGAACTCAGGAGAGTTCTCAATTTGGACCGGATCCACCTTCTAGGTCAATCCTGGGGAGGAATGCTGGCGATATACTATCTCATCGAGAAAAAAGCGAAGGGTGTCCAGTCTGTGATCCTTTCCAGTACGCTGCCTTCTTCAAAACTGTGGGAGAGAGAACAGTATAGATTGATCTCTTTTTTGCCGGATGATGAAAAGGAAGCGATCTATGAGGCTGAGAGATCGGGAGATTTTACTTCTGAAGAGTGCAAAAAGGCGGTGGAACACTACATGAAACTCCATGCTTCCGATGTGAATGAGTCCTCACCGGAATGCATGAGACGGGAAAAGAAGTTTGGCGACGAGGCATACCTGTATGGATGGGGTCCCAACGAGTTTTCTCCGACCGGTTCGCTGAAGGATTTCGACTATACCGACAGACTTGGAGAGATCCGGATCCCGTCACTCGTGATCTCAGGGACAAATGATCTTTGCACCCCATTGATCGCCAAGACGATCTTTGACGGCATTCCGGATTCCCGGTGGGAACTGTTCGACGGATGCCGGCACATGGTCTATGGGGAGGAAACGGAAAGATATTGTTCGCTTTTGAGTGAGTGGATGAAGGAGCACGATTGAGCACAAAAAAGGAACTGACGAAAGCCTTTTCAGGCGTCAGTTCCTTCCTGCGTCTTGGACATCTTTTGCGATCTGTTTCAGTTCAGGCAGTCTTGCGTCGAAAAAGATCTTCATGGAGGAGCAGAAACGGTAGAGATCGAGGCTCCCATCCGGCAATTCCCTGTTTCGCCGGCAACCTCCTCTGCAAAGATAGTGATAAGGGCAACGTTTGCACTGTACTAGATCATTCCTGGAGCCACTGACAAAACCGATCTGGTCTCGTTTTGCATCGATGGCATCCAGCCGATCCCGGTTGAAATTACCCAATAGGTAGGGATCCATCATGTAAAAATCACAGGGGAAGACACTTCCATCTGCTTCCACGACATACTGGATACTGCACATGCCGCACTGATCGCATGCTTCCGGCAGAAAGCCAAGGAGGATATCGAGCCAGTTGTCAATCGTTCGGATCGATACGGGAAAACTGGTGTGAAGGCTTTGATTCCAAAGATCAAACAGTTTGATCAGGAAGAGACCGTACTGTTCCGGGGTGAGAGAATACTCGCTTGAGTGTTCATCTGCGCCTAATGGATCCATACATGGGATATATTGATGCCAATACCAGTCTTGCGCCAAATAGTATTCCCAGATCTCTTCAATATGTGAAGCGACTTCCTTAGTCACGACTGTCAGGATATTAAAATCGACATCATGTTTTCGAAGAAGTTCCGCTGCTCGTGTGATACTTGCGTAAGAAGAAGCGCCATCCGGTAAATGGCGGTATTTCTCATGGGTTTCTTGGATCCCGTCGACGGAAAGCCCGACTAAGAAATGGTTGTCGTGAAAAAAGGAACACCAGGCGTCGTCCAGAAGGACTCCATTTGTCTGGATCGCATTGTGGATCCTGACATGATTTTTGTTGTACTGTTTTTGGTATTCCAAAACTTTTTGATAGAAATCAAGTCCTCGAAGGGTAGGCTCGCCGCCCTGGAACGCATAGGATGCCGTGCCTTCTGCACGAGGGAGGGTTCGGCGGATGACATTCTTTAAGGTGTCCTCCGACATCGTTCCATAAAAAGGCACATCACGTTTACTGGCTTCGTCTTTGTAAAAGCAGTAATCGCAATGCATGTTGCAGCTGCCGGAGGCAGGTTTCAGAAGAACTGAGATCGGAGGCATAGTCTTTCCCTTTCAATGGTCTCATTATACACAAACAAAGCGTCGATTTGTCCCTGTTTGGCACAGCGAAGTCGATTTTTCTCCGAACCTTGTTATACAATAGATACGAGAAATGGTGAAAGATGATAAGGAAAAAGTCTATATCGCGATCGACCTGAAATCATTCTACGCATCTGTGGAGTGCGCCGTGCGCTCTTTGGACCCCTTGAACACGAATCTGGTCGTCGCAGACAAAAGCAGGACAAACAAGACGATATGTCTTGCTGTTTCGCCTGCGCTGAAATCCTTTGGAATACCCGGAAGACCGAGATTGTTTGAAGTAGAACAGAAAGTAGAGGAACTGAATCGACAGAGAAGCCGTAACAACAAGTACAGACGATCCCAGGGAAAGTCGGTCTATCTGTCTGAACTCAATGCCCAGCCCAGTCTCGAGATCGACTATTTGGTGGCGACGCCTCAGATGGGACTCTACATAGAGTACAGCAACAGGATATACGAGACTTATCTCAAATACATCGCTCCGGAGGATATCCACGTATATTCCATTGACGAGGTATTTATCGATGCCACCAACTATCTGGAGACTTACCGGGTAGACGCACATGATCTGGCTATGATGATGATCCAGGACGTATTACAGAAGACAAAGATCACGGCGACAGCAGGGATCGGACCGAATCTGTACCTGTGCAAGGTCGCCATGGACATCGTTGCGAAACACATTCCCGCGGATAAAGACGGGGTTCGTATCGCGGAAGTAGATGTAAACAGTTATCGAAGGCTCCTATGGAAACACGAGCCGATCACAGACTTTTGGAGGGTCGGGAGAGGGTATGCCAACCGGCTTGCGATGTACGGCATCCACACAATGGGCGACGTGGCCCGGTATTCTTTGGAGCATGAGGATATCCTGTATCGCGAATTCGGTGTCAATGCGGAGCTGTTGATCGACCATGCATGGGGATACGAACCGTGTACGATGAAAGATATAAAAGACTACAAGCCTTCCAGCAATTCTTTGAGCAGCGGTCAGGTTTTGATGGAGCCATATACGTTTGAGAAGGCAATGATCGTGGTTCGCGAGATGGCGAATGCGTTGGCAGGCGACCTGATCGATAAAGGCATGGTAACGGATCACGTAAGTCTTTTTGTAGGCTATGACACCTCTAATGACCTCGACAGCTATTCCGGACAGGTCGTGAAGGACTGGTTTGGGAAAAAGATTCCCAAGCCTGCGGGAGGTTCTGCAATGCTAAAAAGACCTACCTCCTCCTCGAAGATGATCACGGATGCGATCATCGGTATTTATAGAAAGACGGTGAATCCCAAACTGCTGATACGGAGGCTGAACCTGGCTGTTGAACATCTTGTTGCTCAGGAGGCGGTCTCTAGGGAAGAATACATACAAACGGATCTTTTTTCTGATGTCCAGGAAGAGATCCGGCAGGAAGAAGAGGAGAAGAAGGTTTTAGAAAAAGAAAACGACAGACAAAGGGCGGTCCAGGAATTAAAACAGAAATATGGCAAGAATGCCGTATTTCTGGCCACCAGTCTAGAGGAGGGAGCAACGGGAAGGCAGCGAAATGAACAGATCGGAGGGCATAAAAAATGAGCGAAAAAGACGAACATCGCTATGATGACATCATCGATTTGCCCAGAGTCCAATCGAAAACGCGAACCCCGATGAGCAACCACGACAGGGCTGCTCAGTTTGCTCCATTTGCTGCTTTGACTGGATTTGGAGACTCCATCATCGAGACAGGCAGATTGACGGACACGAAACCGGAACTTCGTGAAGAGGAGCAGGAAGAGTTAGACATTCATTTCCAAATCATGGAAAACCACTTTAAAGAGGATCCTAATGTGCGGATTA
>JAFUBI010000308.1 GCA_017460285.1 Oscillospiraceae bacterium
GAGGTTTTGGATTAAACGCGGTAAACAGCGTCGCCTTAGATATTCTATTAGGGTGGGGAATGAAGTCTCAGACACTTTCGGTAGAATTGAGTTCGGATCGAATAGAAAAGCTGTCTCACATCATCCCATTTTCTTTGATTGTGTACGGAAGGATTCCATTAATGAGGTTCAGAGCTTGCCCCGTCCAGGCTAGTTTAGGGTGCAAGAAATGTAAAGGGAAAGGTTTTCTGAAAGATCGTTTTGGAAATGTATTTCCTGTTGAGTGTAGTAACAAGACATCCAGTTCATTACTTAATTCGGTTCCAGTTTACATTGGAGACAAGAAAAAACTCGTATCTGATGCTCAAATCTTTTGGTTTACAGTTGAGAATAAACAAGATATCGATAGAGTAATGGATGAATTCCAAAAGAAGGATGTTCCTATATTTGAACGAACCACAGGATTATATTTTAGGGAGGTTTTTTAATGAAAACAAAGACCAAACAATCTACTTATAAGGAAGTTATGTCTCTGCCTCCATTTGAACATAAGAAACCTATCAAGCCAAATCTGTTTTTCCGGACACTTGTAAGGATCGCATCGGAACCAGATCTTAAGGATGTGCATTTTACTTATACGTCGGATGATGTCTCATCTTTGAAGGATCAAGCTTGTTTTATTTTGATGAACCATTCCAGTTTTATAGATCTTGAAATAGCATCCAAAATGCTTTATCCAAGACCATATTCCATCATATGTACATCAGACGGCTTTGTAGGAAAAGATTGGCTCCTTAGGCAGATCGGGTGCATTCCGACTGAGAAGTTTGTAAGCGATCTTGTTCTTCTCAAGGATATTATTTACTCTGTTAAGAAATTAAATAACAGTGTCCTCATGTATCCTGAAGCAAGTTATTCTTTCGATGGTACTGCAACGGATCTACCTGCGGGTCTGGGAAGGTTTATCAAAAAATTAGGCGTGCCAGTGCTATTTATTAAGACAGAAGGTGCTTTTGCAAGGGATCCTTTATATAACATGCTTCAAAAAAGACGAGTCGACGTCTCCGCTCATTTGCACTATTTGTTGTCCCCTGAGGATATTGAAAAGAAAAGCGGAGAAGAGATCGATGTTATTTTGAAAAATGCTTTTACATTTGATAATTTTCGGTGGCAAAAAGATAATAACGTTCGTATATCTGAGCCTTTCAGAGCAGACGGATTAGAAAGAATACTGTATAAATGTCCTTGCTGTTGTAAAGAGGGATGTACAAAAGGATCAGGGACGTCATTGATTTGCTCAAGTTGTGGTACAGAATGGGAGATGAATGAACTTGGAGAGGTCATTTGTAAGAACAATGACTGTGCATACACACATATACCGGATTGGTACAGATGGGAGCGAGAATCTGTAAAAAACGAAATCCTAGACGGAACTTATATATTAGATACAGATGTATCGATAGGGCTCATGGTAAACCATGACGCAATATACATGGTTGGCGAAGGAACTTTAGTCCATGATCCATCCGGATTTCATCTTCAGGCAAAGGATGGCTCATTTAAATATGATCAGCCTCCTAAAGCCTCCTATAGTTGCTATTCAGATTATTACTGGTATGAATTGGGAGATATCATTTGTATAGGAGACAAAAAATGTCTTTAC
>JAFUBI010000309.1 GCA_017460285.1 Oscillospiraceae bacterium
CTTTTCCGTGTAAACGAGAAGAAACTTGCAAAAGAGGATGAGGAAGAAACAACACTTTAAGATTTGTGGAATGCGATCACCAAGAACGACCAATTGATGTGGACAGCCTTCGCAATGGCGCTATTCATGATAGGTTATTGCATTACAACGGGTTTTGCAACCTATTACATGCAGTACGTTTATGGAGACATCAACATGTATCCTGTACTGGCGGGTGTATGTGGTATTGCCCAATTGGCAGCTTTGATGGTTTTCCCATTGTTTTCCAAGAAGTATAACAGAAAGCAGTTGTATTCTTTCTCAACGATACTAATAGTCGTTGGCTATCTGCTGTTTTCTTTTGCTGAGAGATCTTTGGTGTTGATTGGGGTGGCAGCAGTATTAATCTTTGTTGCTCAGGCGTTTATTCAACTGCTTATGCTTATGTTCCTTGCAGACACGATCGAGTATGGGCAATGGAAGATGGGGCGCAGGCACGAATCTGTCACATTTTCTATCCAACCATTGATCAATAAGATAGGGGGAGCACTATCTACAGCGGTAATTAGCGTTTCCGTAATTCTCGCTGGAATAAAGACAGCGGATAGCGATGTTGCAGCAGAAGCAGTTACAACCAGTGGAGTTGTAACGATCAAGATCGCAATACTTTTGATACCAGTTATCTGTATCTTAGTTGGGTATTGGATATATCTTAAAAAGTTCCGTATCGATGAATCGTTCTATGCGAAGATCATAAGTGAACTTAAAGAACGCGGTGAGATCGAAGAATAATATCCTATAAAGGTAAATTGCTTTACATAAGTTGATAAGGAGCAAGTATGGAAAAAGCAAAAGAAGGTATGATGTGGGCTCTCGTAAAAGAGAAGAGGGAAAGGGGCTTATGGATGAAACAAGTCCCAATCCCTGAGGTAGGTCCAAATGATGTAAAGATACGTATATTGAAAACAGCAATTTGCGGTACAGACGTCCATATATACGATTGGAACAGATGGGCGCAGAATACTATCCCGACTGGTCTTACTACTGGACATGAATATGTGGGCCGAATCGAAGAAGTCGGTGCAGGAGTTTTGGGATTGAAACCGGGAGACCTTGTATCAGGTGAGGGTCATATCACATGCGGGAAGTGCCGCAATTGTCTTGAAGGTCACAAAGAGAATTGCAAAGATGCTAAAGGAGTGGGAGTCAATAGGAACGGTGCATTCGCTGAGTATCTTGTGATTCCTGCATCTAACGTATGGCCTTGCAATCCTGCTATTCCTGAGGAGTTATATTCAATATTTGATCCGTTTGGCAATGCAACACATACCGCTCTTTCTTATGATGTTTTGGGAGAAGATGTTTTAATTGCCGGTGCTGGTCCTATCGGCTGTATGGCAGCAGGTATCGTCCGTTTTTCTGGCGCTAGACATGTTGTTGTGACGGATTTCAATGAATACAGATTAGATCTCGCCAAAAAACTTGGAGCCACAAGAACTGTAAATCTGAATACAGAGAAACTGGAAGATGTCATGAAAGAGATCGGCATGACCGAGGGTTTTGACGTTGGTCTAGAGATGTCCGGTTCTCCAAAAGCTCTCGATTCCATGATCCACAACATGAAGCATGGAGGCAATATCGCACTGTTAGGATTGCAGGAAACAGATACTGTAGTAGATCTGGAGACAGTGATCTTCAATGGGCTGAATTTAAAAGGAATCTATGGAAGAAAAGTTTGGGACACTTGGTATAAAATGACGACCATGATTCAAGCCGGGCTGGACATAACGCCTATCATCACGCATCACTTTGATGTTGAGGATTACGAGAAGGGGTTTGCAGCTATGTTGTCTGGGCAGTCTGGAAAAGTGATTCTGGATTGGAAGAACATTATTGCTTTGAGAGGTTAAGAGACGATGACAAGACAAGAGACGCTAGA
>JAFUBI010000310.1 GCA_017460285.1 Oscillospiraceae bacterium
AAGCGATTCAACAGTAGACACTGTATACATAAGCAACGACCTCCAGGAGAAAGTTGCTTCTTACTATGTTGCTCTGGCAAATGGCAAAAAAGCAATTGTCAAGAGAATACCGGACATCAAGTTGGATCATATGTGTAATAGCGCTCATCATCAGGGAATCGCTGCTGCAACTTCATTTTGTGAATATTGTTCAGTTGAAGAGATCGTTCAGTATGCAGAGTCATTAGGGGAAGCGCCGTTCCTTGTTTTGACGGACGGAATCGAAGACCCACACAATCTTGGAGCTATTATTCGTACTGCGGAATGTGCAGGAGTGCATGGAATCGTTATTCCCAAAAGGGGCAATGTGGCTGTTAATGCAACTGTACATCGTGCTTCAGCTGGTGCTTGCAGCCATATTAAGATTGCACGAGTATCCAATTTATCCAATGAGATAAGAAAACTAAAGAAATTAGGTGTCTTTTTCTATTGTGCCGATATGGATGGTGTTCCATGCTATAGCAGTGATCTTCGAGGACCAATTGGACTTGTCATAGGATCTGAGGGTTTTGGTGTCTCCAGGCTGGTAAAGGAACTGTGCGATGTTACAGTCTCGCTTCCTATGTTTGGGAAAGTGAATTCACTAAACGCCTCCGCGGCCGCAAGCGCACTCATTTATGAAATTGTTAGACAAAGGAATTTTTAGGGGAGAACTATTGATGGATTACAATATTGACGAACTCCTACAAGAATTGAAAGAAAAACGAGAAGAAATCGAAAAAGATAAAGTTGAATCAGAAAAGAAACTTGAAGATGCTTTAAAAGTTCAACCGGAAACAGATTTGGGCGTCACAGCTATTCTTGACACTCTTAAAAACGGGATCGAGCCCAATAACGATGTAAAAGAAGTATCCGCTTCTATCGTCGAAACGAAACAGATCGATTTTTCATATAACAAAGCGGAAAAGATTAAGGAAATCGTGGAAAAGCGAGTCGCTGATGCAGAAGAAGCTGCTTATTCCAGCGATGGGGAAATCGACAAGAGCAAGAAAAGCGATGTCGTAAAACCTTTTGAAGCACTTCTTGGAGATTATTCAGGCGATTTTAGACTGGGACATCCGGATGAGGCTGAGATCTCTCCTGAGAATATCAGCAGGGCGGAAACAGAGAAACATCCACTTTTCACGGCGCAACAGACTACTGTGCGCATCACGATTCCAGAAGTAAAACCGGATGTTCAGGAAACAATAGACAACGAGGAAAAAAGTAGTCAGGTCCTTCTTGGGTCAGAATCTGACAGGAGTTCGTCACGAACGCTTTTAAATGCATCTGAAGAAGATGATTTCAGCGAGTTTTTTGGGGATAATGTCGTAGTTGAACATGGTGATACAAAAACAAGACCCAGAAAAGTGGAAGTCGTCAGCGAAGAAGAAACGAAGTTTGAATCTGATGCTTCCCAGCCTTCTGACGCATATGAGATTCTTTCACAGAATCACGGGAAAAAAGGAAGATCGGTGATCATCATCGGTGTTTCTGCTTTTTTACTTTTATTCTTCAATGTTTTATTAGAGGTATTCCATATCCCTGTTTTCTCTGCACCTAAAGCTTTTTATGGATTAACATTAGTTTTGATCATCCTTGCTGCTGCAGCTGATATTTCAGGTTTTTGGGACAATATCAAGAACCTATTCAAACTGAGATTTAAACCAGGTTCATTGATCTCTTTCTCCCTTCTTTTGTCAGCTATTGATGACATTGTTTCTTTTTTTGATGCTTATTCAGTAGATATAAGTAGTATAGCCCTTGTATCTGTTTTAGGATATTTCTTTTATGAGTTTGGGCTCTTTTTAGATACTAAGCGCTTATTTGATTCGATCAAAATGATCTCCGAGATGCCACAAAAATATGCTTCGCTTGTTTTAGCAGATTCTGATTTTACTCACGCACTGACACATGATCTTAATGTTACAAGAGCTAATGTTTTGATCAAAAGAAAAACAAGCGTTGTTGATAACTTTTTATCACAGGCTTTCAGTAAAACAGTTAATTACAATAAGAGTGAAAAAGTACAGCCATTTGCTGCGCTCTTATCATTGTTATTGGGCGTCGTCTTCTATTTTATGAAAGGAAGAAATCTTCCATCTGCAATTAGAACTATTGCAGCTGCTGCCGCATTAGTCACTCCATTTATTTCCACGCTGATAAATGTGCTACCAATCAAGAGGCTTCAGAACACATTAAACAAAGTTGGAGCTGTTATTCCTGGGTATAGTGCCGCAGAAGATATTGCCAATGCCAACTGTGTGGTGATCGAAGGGCGTGAGTTGTTCCCAAGAGAAAAAGTTCTTCTTCATGGAATTAAAACATTTGAAAAGGAGCGCGTTGACCAAGCAATCCTTTATGCTGCTTCAGTATTGATTCACTCTTGTGATACGATGTCATACATGTTTATGAAAGTGATCCAGGGAAAGACAGACATGCTTTTCGATACAGACAGCGTCGTGTATGAGGAAGGATTGGGCTTCAGTTTTTGGGTGGACAAGAGCCGAATATTAGTGGGAAGAAGAGAATTATTGGAAGCTCACGAGATTGAGGTTCCGTCAAGAGATTATGAAAATCGTTATACGAAGACCTCTACAAGAGATGCAATCTATTTGGCTGTTGCCGGTAAGTTGTATGCGATGTTCGTAATCAGTTATGCACCAGATGAAGAAATGCAGTCCATGTTACAGGAACTTGTAAAGAACAATGTCAATATTATTGTTCGTACGAGAGATTTCATTATCTCAGCAGATAAGATTGCTAGAATGTATGACATACCTCGCTCTATGGTTTCACTAGTAAGAGAAAGCACGATGCCTGAGTTGGCAAAGAAAACGGATTATACGAGGTCTAGTTCTTCTTCCTTGACGCATGGCGGATCCGTAAGTGCATTGCTTAAGGGTATCATAGGATCTCATAGGGTTTTGAAAAATGTTGAGTTTGCGTCTATGCTTGAATTGGTGTGCATCGTATTAGGAGCGTTGATCGCACTGATCTTGACTTTGACAGGAGCAATTGCGACCACATCTGCTATGACCATTTTAGTTTTTCAACTTGCCTGGGCGCTGATCACATTTATTCTTTTGTTACTAAAGAAAGAGTAATGGGAATTCTTCCTGTAGACCTTCCCGAGTTTGTTTTTTGGGGAAGGTCTTTTTGTATAAAAAATGCTTTGAATTGGTGTTCTTATATGTTAGAATTGTATGCGTTAATATATGGCTTTTGCCGATAATTACTAAGGGGGAAAACTGTTCATGGGATATGCACCTGAAAAGATTCGCAATATTTTGCTTGCAGGTCACAGCTCTTCTGGCAAAACATCTCTTGCAGAAGCGCTGCTGTTTTTGACTAAGTCTTCCGATCGTTTTGGCTCTGTTGCTGCTGGAACAACGGTTATGGACTTTGAAGATGAGGAAATTCGTAGAAAGGCATCAGTTTCTTTAGCTGTTGCACCTTTAGAATACAATGGAACAAAAGTAAATCTTCTGGATGCTCCTGGTCTATTTGACTTTGAGCTTGGTCAGTATGAAGGCGTACAGGCTGCTGAGTCTGTTGCTGTTGTTGTATCTGCACGTGGTGGTATTGGCGTTGGAGCCGAAAAAGCGTTCCGCCTCGCTAAGAAGAATCACAGAGCGACTATGATCTTTGTAACTTCCACAAGTGTTGATAACGCTGACTTTAAGAAGACTTTTGCTGAATTGCGTGAAAAATTTGGAACAGGTGTTTGCCCGGTTATTTTGCCCGTTATCGAAGAGGGCAAACAAACTGTTTTTGTAGACCTTCTTGAGAATAAAGCATTCACCTATAATAATGGAAAAGCTACTGAAGTTGCGATTCCGGATACAGATGGTTATGCAGATGAACTGCTTTCTGATATCAATGAAGCTGTCGCCGAAGTGGACGACGAGTTGATGGAGAAATTCTTCATGGAAGAGCCTTTCACTCATGAAGAACTCATCAATGGCATTAAAGAAGGCACGAAAAACGGTACACTTTATCCAGTTTTCGCAGCCGATTCCCTTACACTTGAAGGAATTGAATTAGCTCTTAAGAATATGGTAGCATTGATGCCTTCTCCCGCTGATCTCAATCCTTATGAGGTCACCAATAATACCGAGGAGAGCGTTAAACTTTAATGTAAGGCGAATGGTCCTTTGGCTGCTTATGTGTTTAAGACCGTTGCTGACCCGTTCGTAGGAAAACTGTCCTATGTTAAAGTTCTTTCTGGAACTTTGTCATCTGCTTCTGCACTTGTTGTCGCTGGAAGCGGTGAGAATGAGCGTCCCGGGAAGATTTTGACAATGCGCGGTAAAAAACAGATCGACACAAAAGAGATCTTTGCTGGTGATATCGGTGCTATTACAAAGTTGGGTTCCACACATACTGGTGATACATTGTGTGAAGCTGGAAACCTTTACAATGTTAAACCGATTGCTTTCCCGCATCCGACGATGAGCATGGCTATGAGTGCTGCCAATAAGGGTGATGAAGGAAAGATCTCTTCTGCCATTCAGAAACTCCTTGAAGAAGACCGTACCGTTAATTACAGCGTAAATAGTGAGACGAGCCAGCAGATCATTTCTGGTCTTGGCGAGCAGCACCTTGAGGTTGTTATTGCTAAGCTGAAACAGAAATTTGGAGTTGAGGTTGCACTTCAGGCTCCTCGTATCGCATACCGCGAGACTATTCGTGGCACTGCCGAAGCGGAAGGCAAGCATAAGAAGCAATCTGGTGGTGCTGGACAGTTTGGTGTCGTTCAGATGCGTTTTGAGCCTCTCCCAGGTGAAGATTTTGAGTTTGTGAATGCTATTGTTGGTGGTACTGTTCCGAAGGAATTCATTCCTGCTGTAGAAAAGGGAATTCGTGAAGCTATGTTACACGGTGTTCTCGCCGGATATCCGATGATCGGTTTCAGAGCAACTCTTTACGATGGAAAATATCACCCAGTTGACTCGAAGGAAGTAGCATTTAAATCTGCAGCAAGACTTTCTTACAAAGCTGCGTGCGCAAAAGCGAAGCCGACTTTGCTTGAGCCAATTGATACTCTAAATGCTTATATTCCTGGAGATTGCACTGGTGACCTGATGTCTGAGATCACAAAGAGAAGAGGTCGTGTTCTGGGTATGACTCCTGATGAAGATGGTCTTACCAAGATCGAGGCAGAGGTTCCTGAGGCTGAAATGCTCGATTTTACCGCATATATGCGTTCTGCAACTCAGGGCAGAGGACATTTCGATACGGAGTTCCTCCGTTACGATCCGCTGCCAGGCAACCTTGAAGCCAAGGTTATCGCAGAAGCTGCTGATCTTCGCGAAGCAGAAGAAGACGATTGATGAACAAAACAAAGATGGGGCACAAGATTGGTGCTCCATCTTTTTTAACTAAATATCATTCAAATCTATTGCGCCTACTCCTAGTAAAGCAATATGTGGTAAAATAGTCAAAACAGTGTGGAGTAATTCGTGAATGGGAAAAGGATCCAAGGCTGTTCCCGAGTGGGCAAGTAAAACAGTTATTACCAAGTATTTATATAAAACGATCCGGATGTTGAAGAACGAAGGATTAAATCAGACTCTTTTTGCGGTACGTTACGTGACGGGCCGCTATTTTAAGTTGAAGTCGATCAAGAAAGAGTTTTATCTTACGAAAGAGATACGGGAAATGCAGGAAAGCAAAAAGTTTCCTGTAATGCCTTTGATCAGCATTATTGTTCCAGTTTACAACACGGACGAAAGGCTTCTAAGGGAGATGATACAATCTGTCCTTGATCAATCCTACGGTAAATGGGAATTGTGTTTGGCGGACGGAAGCGATCTCGAACATTCTTATGTTGAGAATGTTTGCCTTGAGTATGCGGCAAGAGATACGAGAATCCGTTATTGTAAGTTGGAGAAAAACTTAGGAATTTCCGGTAATACTAATGCTGCAATAAAGATGTCTTCCGGCGAATATATTGCTCTGTTAGATAATGACGATCTGTTGGCTCAGGGTGCTATATATGAGGTCGTTTCTGCGATCAATGAAACGGATGCAGATTTCATTTATTCAGATGAAGCGACATTTAATATCAAGCCTAGTGACAGCGATAGTATGCATTTCAAACCGGACTTTTCTCCGGATTATTTGCGTGCTTTGAATTACATTTGTCATTTATCAGTGATTCGCAAATCCTTAGCGGAATCAGTTGGTCTGTATAATTCGGAATACGATGGAAGTCAGGATTATGATTTCACACTTCGGGTGACCGAAAAAGCGAAAAAGATCCACCATATTTCGAAACCGTTGTATTACTGGAGAATACATGCTGGCTCTGTTGCAGACGATATCTCGGCAAAACCATATGCGTATTATGCAGCACAAAGGGCTGTTGAAGCACATCTGCAGAGGGTAGGTCTTCCAGGAAAAGTGGTGTTTTCCAAAGCAGTTCCCGCGATGAGAGTAATCTATGATCTTAATAAACATCCACTTGTTTCGATTATCATTCCGACTTGCGATCATGTGGATCTGTTACGTCAATGTGTTGAATCAATTTTCAGCCAATCTACTTATGATAATTATGAATTGATCATTTGTGAAAACAACAGCAAAAGCGAAGAAACATTTCAGTATTATAAATCATTGAGTGCCGATCCCAGAGTTCATATTGTCACATATAAAGGCGAGTTTAATTTCTCAAAAATAAACAATTATGCGAGACAATTCGCCCAAGGAGAACACCTTTTATTCCTGAACAACGACATCAAGATCATTACACCTGAGTGGATAGAAGAAATGTTGATGTTTACGCAGAGAGAGGATGTTGGTGCATGCGGTATCAAACTTCTTTATCCGGATGATACAATTCAACATGGCGGTATCGCTATGGGTGTTTGTGGATGTGCTGCCAATCTATGTCCGTTGTATCCCAGGGAACATGAAGGATATATGAGTCGGCTTGCAGTTGCATCCGACATGTCTGCATGTACTGCCGCTTGCCTTATGGTTGACGCAGAAGTATTTGATGATGTCGGGGGCTTTGATGAGGAACTTGCTGTATCCTTTAATGATGTGGACCTTTGCTTGAAGATAAGGGAGCAAGAGAAACTAATCGTCTTCAATCCGGTAGCGGAAGCATATCATTATGAGTCCAGAAGCAGAGGATACGACAAAAAAGGCGAAAAAAAGAAGCGCATGGAGAGAGAAAAAGAACTCCTTGCCAAAAAATGGCCTTCCTACTATGAAGAAGGCGGCGACCCATACTACAATCGTAATTTCGGCAAAAACAGCATCTCATACGATGCTTAGATTGAGAAAAGACATTGTTTGTTGTAAAATCTA
>JAFUBI010000311.1 GCA_017460285.1 Oscillospiraceae bacterium
GGTGGTATGATGGGGAGCGCATAACATTTCGTACACCAAATTATATGCGGATTCTCAATGCCATGCGCACGGAGCCAACACTTACGCTTGCGGATATGAGAGAAGTAACGGGTATCAGCATCGCGGCTATACAGAAACTCCTTGATCAGCTGATTCAGAAGAAGTACGTTGAGCGAGGAGAAAAAGATGGTAGTTGGAGAGTGTTTGTAACACAGTGAGGGTATTTTGTCGTAAGCAAAGGTAAAGAAATACAGTGGAAAGAAGAAAAAAGTAGGTTCTTGCTTGATGCAAGCGGCAAAGCCAGCTATGCAGTACCTCCCTAATAGAATCAAAGCCCAGCAGATTCTTTATGACAACCTGCTGGAAAGGCGAAAGATAGGAACTTTGAGATGATATATTTACTGTTATTCCATGTAATTTGCAAATCTGAAATTTACTTTCCAAAACCGACTAAATTAACTAGGAAGTTGTTATAAATTGCAAAATTGCATATAACAAAATTGCAATTTACTTGTTTTTATCAGTAGAATTAATTAAATTTGCCCACAAAATATAAACAGCATTTTAATATGGCTATAAAATTGAAAATAGGATCACCAGAGGTCGGTGAAGATTTCTTCGGACGAGAAGAAGAGCTGAGACAGTCAGAATCCCAGATTCGAGACAACAACCTTATGCTAGCCGCACCCAGACGCGTCGGCAAGACCTCTTTTGCCAGGAGATTGATTGATACGCTGAGTTCAAAAGGATGGAATACCATTTTTATCGATCTGGAAGAAATAACAAGTATTGACCATTTCTTCAGTGCTTTTTATGGTGAACTAGTGAAGTTGCCTGAAACGAAAGTGTCGGAGAAGGTGAAAGCTAAAATGAAAAAGTGGCTGTCTGGCGTTGAATTGTCATCTACAGGCTTACCTGTTAAGGCAACGGTCAAGATGGAATCGTCGGACAATAATGATTTCAAGGATTTGGCAGATATACTAAACACGCTTGACAACCACACGCTTGTTGTTTTCGACGAACTTACTGTGCTGTTGAAATCTTTATCGGAGAGAAATGACAATGAACAATCTGTGAAAACGTTTCTGAACCAGTTCCGAGCCATGCGATCGGCAACCTCTGAAAAGTGCAGTTGGCTGATATGTAGTTCTGTTGGAGTGAGAAACTTCACAACACAGCATAATTTGTCAGACACTATAAACGACGTAGCGGACTTTGAACTCGGGGCGTTCTCTGACGAAGAGGCAGTAAAGTTTGTTAGTACACTTGCGAAGTCTATAGGTATAGAAGCAAATGCTAAGATGAAGCGCTATATTCTTGATAAAATTGGATGGAACATCCCTTTCTTTATACAACTTCTACTTTCAAAATTTCCTGCTGGAGAGATTACTAAGACCGATGTTGATGAAGCTTATGACCACCTTTTGCAAACAGGCTCGTTTGACACCTGGCATGAACGTTTGAATATTGAATATGGCAACAATAAGGATGTTGCCAAGTTGATCCTGAAATATCTTTGTGTGAATGTCGATGGCAAAACACGAGATGAAATATACAATCACATCTATGCCAAAATCCCCTCATTTGAAAATGATGAAATGGGACTGTTGCTGAGAGCATTGATGACTGACGGTTATCTGGTGAAAGATGGTGAACAGTATATATTTCGTTCACCATTGCTTCGTGATTATTGGAAAGAAACATATTGTTAATGTAAGGATCTGAGTTATGACAAAGAGACAGCAATTGAAGAAATCGGTA
>JAFUBI010000312.1 GCA_017460285.1 Oscillospiraceae bacterium
CTTCAAGCGTTCCCTTAAGGTCAGCCATTGTAATACCTTTATCTACGACTAACCCTTCGATTTGGTGAAAGATCGGACTGTGTGTAGCATCTACCGTATCAACTCTGTATACGCGCCCAGGGGAGATGACTCGGATAGGCGGCTTTTGATTCAGCATAGTGCGAATCTGAACAGAAGAGGTTTGTGTCCTAAGAAGTACATTTTCATTTATATAGAAAGTGTCTTGCGTATCACGTGCAGGATGGTGCTTTGGCATATTTAGCATCTCAAAACAATAATGATCATACTCAACTTCCGGTCCTTCAGCGACGTCAAAACCCATTCCAAGGAAGATCTCTTTTACATCGTCGAGAACTGTCTCGAGAGGATGGCGGGACCCAATTACAGGTCTTTTTCCGGGCAGAGTAACATCGATCGCTTCTGCTTTAAAACGAAGTTCCTGTGCCTTCTTTTTAAGAGCAGCAGATTTCTCTGTTATTTTGGCATCCAGTTCTTTTCGAACATCATTGGCCAGTTGACCAAATACTGGGCGCTCTTCTGGGGAAAGTGAACCCATTTGCTTAAGGATTGAAGTGAGTTCGCCTTTTTTTCCAAGGTATTTGACACGCAATTCCTCTATACTAGATTCTGCATCTGCGTTGAGAATCGCGTTCAGTGCTTCTTCGCGAATTCGATTAAGTGCTTCTTTCATCATAAAACCTCAAATAATAAAATAAAAAACGCCCCGTAAAATCGGGACGAAGTTTTCTCCGTGGTACCACCCGTATTTCGACTAAAGAGCCGACACTCTTTTGCAGAATAACGGTTGCTGCCGTTCCTTCCTACTATCTGTTTCAGAAAGACCGCTCCTGGATGAAATTCAGCGCATATTATGGTCTTCTCTCAGCAATAAAAGACCTCTCTGTGCCGGGGTGTGCGCTTACTTATGTCCGATCATCGCGTTTCATTAATCTTAACACGCTGAATGATCGCTTTCAAGTTTTAGACGTGGAGAAATGAGATGTGGAAAAAGAAAAAGTATGCTATTCTTGGAAAGGGAGGAGACAAATATGATATATGGTGTCGGCGTTGATATGATTTCTATTTCAAGGGTCGAGAAGGCATGCAAAAAAAGCGGCTTTTTAAACAAAGTGTACAGCTGTAAAGAAATAGAACTTTACAGCGAAAAGCCTGAAAAGTTGGCTGCTAATTTTGCTGCGAAGGAAGCTTTTTCAAAAGCACTTGGAACAGGGGTCAGAGGCTTTGATCTGACAGAAGTTGAATTGTTTCGTGATGAGTTAGGAAAGCCATATTATATGTTTACTGGACGTGCAGAAGAAATAATAAAATTGAATCGTCTAGATTCTTTTGTTTCTATCACAGATGAGAAAGATTACGTAACTGTGTTTACCGTATTAGAAAAAATTAAATAAGGGATTAATCATATATACCCCCAATGCTGGTTTTTCTTGTCCAGTATTGGGGGTATATGGTTGTAAGGCTGTTTCTATTTTAAAAGCATATGTGCAGCTTTATAAATATCGCCACATCCTAGTGTTAGCACTAGATCACCACTTACGGCGATTTGCTTTATATGATCAACAACTTCTTCAAATGTGTTGAACCATACAGAGCCGGGAATTTTTGCAGCTAGATCTGAAGTATAGATATTATAGGTGTTTTTTTCTCTGGACCCCATGATCTCGGTCATTACAACCACATCTGCTATTTTCAAAGCCTCGACAAAATCATCTAAGAGCATATAAGTTCTGGAATATGTGAAAGGTTGGAATACAGCTATTACTCTGTTGTAGCCCATGTTTTTAGCAGCCTTTAGTGTTGCAGTTAACTCAGTTGGGTGATGGGCATAGTCATCTGCTACGGTAACACCATTAAAGGATCCTAAAATCTCAAATCTTCTTCCTGCTCCCGAGAAACTAGAAATGCCTTCTTGTATAGATGTTATATCACAGCCACTTTCAAACGCCGCTGCGATAGCAGCTGTGGCATTCCATACGTTATGTCTTCCTGGTACTTTCAGCCTAAAAGTACCTAAATGGTTATCGTTATGTGTAATATCGAATTCGTAAAAGGCTTTTTCATATATAGATACGTTGGAGATTCTGTAATTTGATTTAGCATTCTCTCCAAAATATATTATGGTGGTTTTACAATCAGATAGGGCGGATACAGTGTTGTCATCGTCCAGATTCGCAATAACTGCTTTGGATGCTTTGTCAGCAAATTCAAGAAAAGAGTGCTTTGCGTTTTCTAATGTCCCAAAGTAGTCCATATGATCATCGTCGATATTTAGAATGATCGAATATGCGGGGGAGAGATGTAGGAAAGTATCTTTAAACTCGCATGCTTCACAAACAAAATTCTCTGTCTCTCCAACTCTGCCATACCCATTGATGAGCGGTAATTTTCCGCCTATCAATTCAGAAGGATCTTTGTTTGCTTGTAGCAAGATAGAGGTTAAAAGACAAGTTGTGGTTGTTTTACCGTGAGTTCCGCTTACGCAAAGTGAATTGTTATAGAGTGTGGTGATATATCCAAACATGTCCGCTCTTGGAATAACTGGAATTCCTAATTCATTGGCACGAAGGACTTCAGGGTTATCCGAAAAGAGAGCAGCAGTCACCACAAGCATGGATGCACCTTCGACATTTTTAGGGTCATGTCCTATATGAACATCAATGCCCATTTTGCGTTCCATATCAATGATCGATCCTTCATTGACATCGCTTCCGGATATATCGTGTCCTTGAGCATGGAGAATCTGAACGATAGGGAACATCCCCGATCCTCCAATACCTACGAAATGGATCCTGCCACCTTTTTCCAAAAGTTCCGAAATATTGTATTCCACTTTATTCCTCCAATTGCATGTTTACATAATTATATCCCCAATACCGGCTTTTTAAAATGAATTACCCCGGCTGATTCAAAAAATCAGATCGAGGTTTCCGTTCGAACGGCTATGCCGTTCTACTTGCGGGGATCCACGGCTCCCATATCCCTTTCTACAGGGACTACTTGTTTTGTTGTTTCAGCATCTCATCCGGATGCTTTATCACAACGATGTTTTTAAAGTCTGGGGCGTTATCTTTGGTAAATGCGCCA
>JAFUBI010000313.1 GCA_017460285.1 Oscillospiraceae bacterium
AGTATCCTCCTCTGAAGGTTGAAATTCAATCGTGACATAATCAATGATATCTTTCGAGATTCCTTTTTGTAAAAGTTTTGCTCTTGCTTCTGCAATACTCTTCCCTCTATTTATCATCTGTTGATAATAACTGGAAGCGAACTCTTCATCGTTGAGGAGATTTAATTCCTTCAATCGTTCTATGATTTCAGCTGCAGTATGCTCGTCATAATTCCTTTCGAGCTTTTCAAATAGTTCCTTTTCTGAATGTTGCCGAATAGATAAATACTGAAATGCTTTCTCTATCGCCTTGTTATAATCTGTTAGTCTCTTCAGATCCTCAATCTGTTCTTCACTCCAGATCGTATCTTCCTTTAAATGGCGTTTTAAAAGGATTTCCTCATCAATGGAAAAGTAAAACTTCTCGTCGAAAAAAAGGGCAAATCTGCCCTTTTTTGTCTGTTTGATAGATGTTAATCGATATTCGTTCATGTTTTAATCATCAATCAACGTCAATGTCCAAGGTCGACACATCCGCTGTGCGCGTTCTAGTTGGTTTGTTTTGCTCTTCATCTTTAGGCTTCGCAGATATGATAACATCAGCTACACTCGACTTAGTAGTTCCAGCATTCGGTTTATAAGATGGCAGCAGCTTTTCCGCATTAGCGCGGACTTGCTTTTCGATCTCATTGCACAATTCGGGTTCTTGCTCCAGCAACTTCCGAACATTATCCCTTCCTTGGCCTAACCTACGCTCACCATAGTTAAACCATGCACCAGACTTCTGGACGATATCCAGTTTTACTGCCAAGTCAAGAACTTCGCCATATTTAGATATGCCCTGTCCGTAAATCATGTCAAACTCCGCTTCACGGAACGGAGGTGCAACTTTATTCTTCACAACACGAACTCTGGTGCGGCTTCCATACACTTCCGATCCGTTCTTTAGGGATTCGATCTTGCGAACGTCCATTCTCACAGAAGCATAAAACTTCAACGCACGTCCTCCTGGCGTTACTTCTGGGTTTCCGTACATAACACCTATCTTTTCCCTGAGCTGGTTAATAAAGATACATACCGTATTGGATTTGCTCAAAACGCTCGTAAGTTTTCTCAACCCCTGGGACATGAGGCGCGCTTGCATACCTACATGAGAATCGCCCATTTCTCCCTCGATCTCAGCCCTTGTTGTCATAGCAGCAACGGAGTCAACAACGATAACATCGATTGCCCCGCTTCTTGCCAACGCTTCGGCAATTTCTAAAGCCTGCTCACCAGTATCCGGTTGTGACACCAATAACGTATCCAGGTTTACTCCTAAGTTCTGCATATATACAGGATCCAAAGCGTGCTCCACATCAATATAAGCTGCTTCTCCACCAAGTTTCTGTGCTTCTGCAACGATATGCAAAGCTAACGTTGTTTTTCCTGAACTTTCTGGACCATAAACTTCAATGACTCTTCCACGAGGAACTCCGCCTACCCCTAAAGCTAGATCCAATGACAACGAACCGGTTGGAATCGCTTCAATGTTTAAAGTGGCATTCTGTCCAAGTTTCATGATGGAACCTTTGCCGTACTGTTTCTCGATTTGAGAAATCGCAGTTTCTAACGCTTTTTGTTTGTCTGCCATTGCCCTAAAACTCCTAAAAAAACTTTTGTTCTACTTTTAAAATTTTACCACTATTTCTAAACTATCGCAAGAAGACGCAGCATTACCTACAGATCTCTTTACCGTGATCGCACACTTCATTTAAGCAGCAACTAGTACATTGTGGTCTTCTGGCAATGCAACACGCTCTGCCATGAAGAACGAATCTATGACACAGATCATTCCCCCTCTCCGGAGGTACGATTGCTCTAAGATCTCTTTCTACTTTTTCGGGAACTTTGTTTGCAGTTAGACCTATAAGATTACTTATACGAATGCAGTGTGTATCGCATACGATCGCAGGTTTGCCATAAATATCTCCAACAATCAAGTTGGCGGATTTTCTGCCGACTCCTGGAAAAGACAGAAGCACGTCGAGGTCATCCGGAACGATGCTATCATACTCATTAACTAGTTTCTTCATTGAAGCGAGGATATCTCTTGCCTTTGTCGCGCCAAGACCACATGGTTTTACGATTTGAAGAACATCATCATAATCTGCAGCAGCTAATGCCTCTGGAGATGGATATCTCTTAAATAAATCTGCAGTGACAATGTCCACCCTTGCATCGGTACACTGTGCAGCAAGGCGCACAGAAACCATCAGTTGCCAAGCTTGTTCATAAGTCAATGTACACTCCGCCAAAGGATATTCCCTCTCAAGAAGATCACATACCTGAATCGCTTTTTCCTTTAAACCCGTATCCATCGTTTTTTGCTCCACCATATGCTTTTTATCTGTTTCTTATCCCTATTATTCTAACATATAACGTATTCCTTATATTGAGGTCTCTTAAAGAAAAACATAATCTGATTCAAAAAAACGATTCGAAAAGTAATCATGGCGGAACATCCGTTTTTGCTTTGCCTCTTGCAAGAATATTATACTTCAGAGTACTGTCCCGTTGTCCGGACAGTACTGCGCATGTTCCAATTATTTTCTGTTCGCGATATAATTTCTAAAGGAGGAAGCACACATGAACCGTTCACCTTTAGCATCTCTTCTAAGACCTGAATCACTTGATGAGGTCTTCGGACAAAAACACTTGTTACAGCATGGCGCCATGTTTCGAGAGGCTATTGAAGCTGGCAAAATACCGAACATGGTCTTTTACGGTCCATCTGGAGTTGGAAAGACGACTGTCGCAAATATTATTGCGCATCAAAGTCACATGCAGTTAGACCGATTGAACGCTACAACTGCCTCTATAAGTGATATCAAATCTGCTATCGCTGATTCATCTACTTTACTTGGTATTAACGGAATCCTGATCTATTTGGATGAGATCCAGTATTTCAATAAAAAACAACAGCAAACACTGTTAGAAGTTGTTGAAAATGGAGATGTGACTCTTATTGCTTCCACGACGGAAAACCCATATTTTTACGTTTATGGCGCTCTTCTTAGCAGATGCACTGTTTTTGAGTTTAAATCTCTGCAATGGGATGATGTATTACAAGCCGTTGAACGTGCTTTTCGTATCCTAGAGGATCAGGAAAATGTAACATACATTATCTCCTCTGAAGCAAAAGAGACTTTAGCTAGAAGTTCGGGTGGCGACGTGCGAAAAGCTTTAAATGCCATAGATTTCCTTTCTGTAGCTATTAAAGAGGATAATGGTGTTAAAAACATCTCTTTGGATCAGGTTCAGCAGGTAGTTACGAAGTCTTATGGTACATACGACAGAGAAGGCGATGAACACTTCGACCTTGCCTCTGCACTTATGAAATCTCTTAGGGGCAGTGATCCAGATGCTGCTGTACATTATTTAGCTCGCTTTTTGGAAGCAGGAGACATTATAACCCCTTCTAGAAGACTGTTATGCTCTGCTTGCGAAGATATTGGTCTCGCTCATCCTCAAGCCATATCGATTGTAAACTCGTGTGTACAAGCTGCTGAGCGTCTCGGACTCCCTGAGGCTTACCTTCCCCTTACAGAAGCCGCTATTTACCTTGCTACACTTCCAAAATCCAACTCGGTCGCAGCTGCATATGGAGCTGCTTCTGTAGATATCAAGAAAGGAAAAGGAAAAGGGTTCCCAAGATGCCTCCAGAATGTCCACGCAGACTCTGCAGAAGTTGAGAACAAGGGACAAAACTATTTATATCCTCATGATTTTCCAAATCACTGGGTCGATCAGCAATATATGCCTCAAGATCTTATTTCAACAAAGTACTATATACCTGGAAATAATAAAATGGAGCAATTAGCTAAACAGTATTGGGATGAGATCAAAAAGAAATAGTACATGTCTAAAGGAGGAGGAAAAATGGATTTGAATAATACATCCATCATCTTTGATACCGATATGGATACTGACTGCGATGATGCAGGGGCACTTGCCGTTATTTTAGAATATGTGAAACAAAACCGCGCTAGACTTGCAGCTATAGTCACGGATTGTCCCGACAAATATGCTCCTACAGCTTGTGAGCTGATCTGTAATTGGTATGGTGAGAATCCATTGATAGGGACGATATATGATTCAGAATTCCCCGAACATGAAACAGACAGATATGTCCGTTATAGAGATCATCGGAGAACGCTTCCAACAGAAATCTACTATAACCGCACCACTTCCAAACTGTTAGGAAAGACAGACAGAGATTATCCCTCCTCTGTATCTGTAGACAGAAGAGTATTAAGCGAAGCTGAGGATAAAAGTGTTATTGTTCTTGCAATAGGCTTCTTGACTGCAATAGAGCAACTCTGGCTCTCTGAATCGGATGAATACAGCCCTCTAAACGGATACGATTTGTTCAAACAAAAAGTCGCCTTTGTAGTTAGTATGGGCGATGCTGCTTTTCCGTTTTCGGATAATTACAACTTTAATTACAATATGGATCGTGTTGGAGCGAAAGTGTTCTTTGATCTATGTCGCTGTTCTATATATGTCAGCCCAGATGGAATGGAGGTGATCACAGGTTCCTCTTTTTCTTCAACTCTGCAGCCAGGTCATCCCTTGCGAACGATATATGAAATTTACAACCAAGGGAGTAACAAAGGGAGGATGAGTTGGGATCTCATCTCCCTACTATTCGCTCTTAACCCAAATAGCAGCCTCTTCAACATAGAAACTCATGGCACAGTCCGTTATGACGATTCCTGTAATAAAATTTATTGGGAAGCACCTGGTCCCAGAGCAGACTACCAAATCAAAACAACAATCACTCCTCATGAAATGGCTGAACTATTGGATAACATCATGATCAATGGAAAACTTCCAGATTAATAAACCTCAACAAAATGGCACCAGACAATTGCCTGGTGCTATTTTATTAGTGTTTCGATTAGAATTTCCCGCTTTTTCCGGAGAAGCCGCTGGAGTGAATCGTTGTTCCCCCCATATGACCTCCGCCACCAAGGTGGGAGCCCCTATCGCTCTGCTCGATTACTCTGCGCGTCTGAGAACGATGCAAAAACATTTCATTAGCAACGCGAAGTTGCAGACCATTTTCTACATATCTGTTAGCATCCGTTGCTATACGGACTGTTTTACTCTTAGACCGTAAGATTGCGCATGTGATCAAAGATATGATCGATCCTGGAATAAGCCCGAACAAATATCTGCTCACATAATCCATAAACGTAGGCTTAACTTCCACAGTAGGATATGGTTGCACGCCTGGATCATCTGGAATCCAAATGTCAACAGTATTACCCGCCTTAGCTTCTTTTAACTGATACTCGCATTCATCAAGATAATCATAAAATCCACCGTACCAATCATTTCTGCGGAAATTATCCAAGAATGCTTCTGAAATCAGATCTTTTCCATAATCTGTGAAAGCGGTATTGGCGAAATCACCATATGCAATCAAGGCATAGTCTCTGTCAT
>JAFUBI010000314.1 GCA_017460285.1 Oscillospiraceae bacterium
GCTGTGTATCATATACGGATAACCTTGTATGGTATCCTTCCGGAATCATTAACGCCATTTATCTTTTTTCTCTCTTCCGAATGAATTCTTGGAGATATGTTCTCCTTTTCCATTTTTTCTGTTGCTAGTTCTTGATGTTTTTCTATCTTCGCGGGCTTTGACCTCTTTTTTCTCTGCCTTTACGAGGCATTTCGGTCCATTTCCAATAAGATCCGTCCTCCCAGCTTTGCGCAAGGCTTCCCGGACTTTGGAAGCATTCTCAGGAAACCGATATTGCATCAAAGCGCGTTGAAGTTCCTTTTCCCTAGGGTCCTTTGCGATATAGATCGGCTGCATGTTCCTTGGATCCAGTCCCGTATAGAACATACACGTGGACATCGTTCCTGGAGTCGGATAGAAATCCTGAACCTGTTCGGGTGAACAATGTGTATCTCTGAAATATTCCGCCAACTCGATTGCATCCTGTAAAGTACATCCCGGATGTGAGGAAATGAAGTAAGGGACAAGGTATTGCTCCATCCCATTTTTTTGGTTCATCTTCTCATACCGCGTCTTAAACCGTTGATAGACCTCATGTTTTGGTTTTCCCATCAATGCTAAAACGTGATCTGCAACATGTTCAGGAGCTACTTTTAACTGACCGGAAACGTGGAATTTTACCAATTCTTCCAAAAAATCATTTCCATTGGGGTCCTGGAGGATGTAGTCAAATCGGATGCCGCTTCTCACGAACACCTTTTTGACTCCGGGCACATCGCGCAGTTTCCGGAGCAATGCGATGTAATCCGAATGATCCGCCTCAAGATTGGGACAAGGATTCTGCCCCAAGCATTCCCGGTTAGGGCACACCCCGACCTTCAACTGTTTGTGACAGGATGGATGACGGAAATTAGCAGTTGGCCCGCCAACATCATGGATATAACCCTTGAAATCCGGAAGTTTTGTCAACAACTCTGCCTCAGCGAGCAAACTCTCATGACTTCTGGATGAGATGGTCCTCCCCTGATGGAACGTCAGCGCGCAAAAATTACAACCGCCAAAACACCCTCTGCAGGAAGCAAGGGAAAACTTGACTTCCTCGATGGAAGGTACCCCACCCATTTTTTCATACATTGGGTGATAGGTTCTCTCATACGGGAGATCATATACAGCATCCATCTCCTCTGTTGTCAGCGGATACTGTGAAGGATTTACCACGACAAAGCAGTTGTCTTTTACATATCGTTCCGCAAGCTGCTTTCCGGAAACTGCATCACAGTTTTGATACTGCTTCATATAACTCTTGGCGTATTTTTTCTTGTCCTTGCAGATATCCTCATAAGAAGGAAGCACAATACAGTTTTCAGGAGGAATCTGTCCTTCCTATTTCCACACGGTCCCACGGACCCATGTGATCTCACTGATAGGTGTTCCTTCTTTTAATGCGTCTGCGATCTCAAGGTCTGATCTCTCTCCCATTCCCCAGCACAAAATATCTGCACCGCTGTCAAGGAGAACAGAACGTTTTACCGAATCCGACCAATAGTCATAGTGACCCAGCCGTCTTAAACTTGCTTCCAGACCTCCGGCAATAACGGGAACATCCGGGTACGACTCCTTGATCCTTCTGCTGTATGCCACCAGTGCGTAATCCGGTCTTCCGCCGTAAACACCATTTGGCGCGTAAAGATCTTCTTTCCTTTTTTTCTTGGCAACGGTGTAATTGTTCACCATAGAGTCCATATTTCCGGAGTTGATAAAGAACCCTATCTTGGGACGCCCAAATAGTTCCATGCAATGGACATCCTTCATGTCAGGACGGGGAATGATCCCTATTTTATAGCCGGCGTTCTCAAGGATATGACCAATAACTGAAATACCAAAAGAAGGATGATCCACATAAGCATCCCCTGTTACTAAAACGATATCCGGCTCACACCCAAGTTCCTCAGGTCTCACTGGAAAAAATGACATGAATAACTACCTCTTTTTCTTTCAGTCTGCTCTTCTCTTCGATTGGTCCAATCCGAAAGAGATGCTGTTTTTCCCAAGTTTCTTTCGAATGGAATCCATTGCGCTTTCGATCTTTTCCTGCTTTTCTCGATTTATGGAGGAATCATCGTCAAATAGGGACATTTGCTGTCCAGCATCCGACTCCGAAACTAGTTCCGAGACGCCAACAGTGATCAATCGGATCGGAACTTCTCCTGTCCAGTTCTCCCGTATCAATTCCATCGCGACGTCCGCAATCTCTTTTTGAAGGTGGGTCGGAACAGAAAGAGGTTTCTGCCTCTGGATCGTATGAAACTCTTTATCCTTGATCTGAACAGAAACGGTATATGCAAGTAATCCTTTTTCCCTCAGTCTTGAGGAAACTGTGTCTGCCAGCGAGTTTACACCGCTCTTGATCTCATCCATACTGGTCAGATCTCTGGGAAATGTGAAACCGTTGCTGACAGATTTTACTTCTCGTTTCTCGTAATAGGAATGGACTTCTTCCTGATCATTTCCGTTTGCGTAATCCCACATGGAGCCACCATGCTTCCCGAATCTGGCTATAAGCTTTTCTCGATCATACCTTGCCAGATCTCCAATGGTAAAAATTCCTATCTCATTCAAAACTTTTGTTGTACTTTTTCCGATAAAAAGCATGTCTGATACAGGCAGAGGCCAAACAATCTCTTCCACCCTTTCACGAGGAATATATGTTGTGGCATCCGGTTTTTTCATATCACTGGCAAGTTTTGCAAAACAACGGTTAAAACTTGCTCCCACAGAGATCGTGATCCCGATCTCTTCACGGATACGCTTTCTCAGTTCGTCTGCGATCTCTACAAATTCCCCGTTCAAATACCGCGTTGTCCCTGTGAGATCAATAAAAGATTCATCTACACTAAAAGGATCGACAAGATCCGTGTATTCCAAATAGATCTTATTGATCTTTTTCGATATCTCACTGTACAGTCCGTGGTGAGGAGCCAAAAACACAACGTCTGGACATTTTTTTCTGGCCAGATAGACAGTGTCCGTCGTTTTGATCCCAAATCGCTTAGCTTCGATACTGGCTGCCAAAACGATGCCATGTCTGCTGTCCGGATCTCCTGCTACAGCCACCGGTTTTCCTTTCAGTTCCGGGCGAGAGAGGATCTCTGCACTTGCAAAGAAACTGTTGCAATCACAATGAAGGATGCCTCTGTCCATTTTCCCCCTCCCGCACAGAAATAATACATATTAGAAAAAAGTATATCGGTCCAAAACCATCTGGTCAAGAAAGTCAAATTATAGGCTACAGAAAAAGGATGCATCAAGCCAGAAGCATTTTTCTGTCCCTTTGCACCCTTTAATTCAGCATTTGTCAAATCACTCGAGTTCCAGAGTACCAGTATACAACTGATAATATCTTCCTTTCTGATCTATCAACTCCTGGTGAGTTCCTCTCTCGATGATCTTACCGTGTTCGATAACCATAATGGCATTGGATCTCATAACCGTCGATAGGCGGTGAGCGATGGTGAATACTGTTCTTCCCTGCATCAACTGATCCATGCCCTGCTCTATGATCTTTTCTGTCCTAGTATCGATGGAGCTCGTCGCCTCATCAAGGACAAGAACCGGAGGAGAAGCAACAGCAGTACGTGCAATATTCAAAAGCTGTCTCTGTCCTTGAGACAAGTTCGCACCGTTTGATGTCAGCATCGTCTGATAACCGTGTGGCAATCGCGTGATAAAACTGTCGGCATTCGCAAGTATTGCAGCTGCGATGCATTCTTCGTCGGTCGCGTCCAGCCGCCCATAACGGATATTGTCCATAACCGTTCCGCTGAACAGATTCGTCTCCTGAAGGACCATACCAATAGAAGAACGCAGAGAAGCCTTTGCGATTCTCTTTATATCAAATCCATCATAGGTAATCGTTCCTTCCTGTATATCGTAGAAACGATTGATCAGATTCGTGATGGTGGTTTTTCCAGCGCCGGTAGATCCAACAAATGCAATCTTCTGACCCGGTTTCGCATAGAAACTGATCCCGTCGAGAACCACTTTACCTTCAACATAGGAGAATACGACGTCGTTGAAACGAACATCACCACGCACTCTGGTGAGAGCATTGCCGTTTTCGGGATCCTTCCAGGCCCAAACATTTGTCCTATGATCTGTCTCCTTCAGAGAACCGTCTTCCTGTTCCTCAGCAAAGACGAGAGTAACATTTCCTTCATCAACTTCCGAGTCGGACTCGATCAGTGTGAAGACGCGCTCAGCTCCTGCCAAAGCCATCATGACATAGTTGAAGGTCTGGGAAAGTCTGGAGATCGGTCCGGAGATCTGTCTCGCATAGAGAAGGAATGCAGCAATCGCTCCGATCGTCTGTGTCCCGTTGATGCAGAAATAGGCACCGATACAAGCAATCAATGCATATGCTGCATAAGCAAGGTTAGCATTGATCGGCATCATGATGTTGCCATAGGCACCGGTCTTTACATCTGATTTGGAGAGTTCTCCAATGATCTCGCGGAATTCGGCTTTCGTAACATCCTCGTGCAGAAATGCCTTTACTACTTTCTGCCCGGAAAAGATCTCCTCAATATAACCGTTGAGATTAGAAAGGTTCTTTTGCAGATCCTTAAAGAATTGTCTGCCATGAGTGCTCAGGAAATAAGTGGTATATACGATAATACCGAGCATGATCAGGTTGACGATGGACAGTCTCCAGTCTAGGATGAACATCATGATGATAATGCCAGCCATCTGCACGATTGTATTGATAAGTTGCGGGAATGTATCCGCTACAAGCTGACGCATCGTATCCACATCACTGGTAAAGAAGGTCATGATCTGACCGTTCGTCCTAGAATCATAGAACTGCATCGGCATGGTCTGCAGTTTTCTAAACAGATCATTCCGCATTTTTGCCAGTATACCGGTGGCAACGATGCTCATTATCTTATGGTACAGATAACTGGAAAGGACACCCGTGATATATATAAGTGCCATGAAGCCCAGCATCAATGCAAATCTGGACAGGTTAACATTCTTCTGTCCAATAAACGGAACGATATAGTCGTTGATGATCGGTTCGAAGAAGTAACTGGACGCAACGTTAGTCAAAGCACTTACAGAAACCCCAATCACTACGATGATCAACTGCACTTTGTATTGACCCATGTATCGGATCAATTTCCAAATGGTTCCTTTAACATCTTCCGGTTTTGCAGTACGGATCTGACGATAATTTCTCTCTGCCATTAAGCCTTCACCCCCTGCATCTGACTGTTATAAAGCTCACGGTATTCAACGCTCTTTTCCATCAACTCATCGTGTGTACCGCGCTCAACGATCTTTCCGTTTTCCATGACCAGGATCTGGTCTGCTTCCATAACGGATGCGATTCGCTGGGCGATGATGATTGTGGTCATGCCTGCCAGTTTCTCTTTCAAGGCTAAACGGATCCTGCGGTCGGTATCCGTATCCACAGCGCTGGTGCTGTCGTCCATGATTATGATCTTCGGTTTCTTCATCAATGCTCTGGCTATACACAGACGTTGCTGCTGACCACCAGATACGTTTACGCCTCCCTGTTCGATCTTAGTGTCATACCCGTCTGGGAACGCAGAGATAAAATCATCTGCCTGAGCATACTTGCAAGCTTCTATGACTTCTTCTCTGGAAGCCTCCATGTTGCCCCACTTTACGTTTTCCTCGATTGTCCCGGAGAACAACACGTTCTTCTGAAGGACCATCGCAACATCTCCTCTGAGATTTTCCAATGTATAGTCCTTCACATTGTGACCTCCCACGATCACTTCACCTTCACTGACGTCATACAACCTGGGAATCAGATTGACCAAAGTGGATTTGGAAGAACCTGTCGGTCCGATAATACCGACAACTTGTCCTGACCTGATCTCAAGATCCACATCGGACAAAACGTTTTTGTCCGCGTCTTTTTTGTATTTGAAGTTCACATCCTTAAAAACGATTGAACCATCTTCGAGTTTCAGATCTTTATCCGCATCGTCATCCCGAATATCGATCTCTTCGTCGATGATTGCCAAAGCACGGTCGACCGAGGTGTCTGCCAGGAATATCTGCATGATTCCGAAGGAGATGTTCAGCAGCGAGAACAGGACGAGTTTGATGTAAGTCAGATAACTCATGAAGTTTCCTACGGTCATCTCCTCGTTGATCATGGACTTCCCGCCAAACCAGGATACCGCGATCATGCAGGAATACATGACAAACTGGAAGAAAGGCTCTGTCGTGATCAGAACGCTCTCCGCATAACGCTGTGCGTCGCGCACATCATCACTTGCATCTTCAAACTTTTCGATCTCATAGGATCCACGAACGAATGTTTTGACGACTCGGATTCCTACCAGATTCTCTTCCAATGTAGCATTCAACTTGTCATATTTTTCCATCATGACTTGGAATCTCGGATGAGCAAGTTTGTGCGCATAGAGCATTCCAAACAGCAGGACAGGCGCTGCCACGACGAACACAGTGGCCAGTTTCAGGTTGATCGTAGCTACCATGATAAAACTGAATATCAACTGGATCGGTGCACGTACCAACATACGGATCATCGTGATAAAAGCCATACGGATCTGTCTCATATCCGTAGTGAGCCTGGTTACGAGAGATGGAACCGTAAAATGGTCAATATTGGCAAAAGAAAAGTCCTGGATCTTGTCGAACAAAACAAGTCGAATGTTTTGAACGAATCCAGCACCCGCCTGAGCTGCAACTAAGCCAGACGCAGCTCCAAACAGCATGGCAATGACCGCCATACCGATCATGATGCCACCCATCTTGAATACATATCCAAGATCGGCACCACCCGCTCCATTGATTCCCTTGTCAATGATCAAACTCATAACCCGAGGAATCGCCACATCGAAGAACACTTCGAATGCGACAAGAATAGGAGCAATAATGGCGTACTTTTTGTACTCGCCAAGGTAACTCAATAGCCGCTTAAACTTCATTCGTAAAACGGGACTGACGATCAGCCCCATCCTCCCACTTATATCATTTCTAATAATAGTCTATAGAAAAACTCTACGATAGTCAACTACTTAACTTATGAATCGAACCTATACAACCTATAATATTTTTTTATGGATTGCTAAATACTATTAAGATCTCTCCGAAGTTCCGAAGAAGAATAGATGCTGTTGAGATATTTTAGTGCTTGTTTCTGCGAAAGATTTCCCGGTAAGCCATGTGCTCTTAAAAACTCCGATCTCCTCTTTTTGCTGTCTGGCTTCCCTGTGAGTCCAGCTTCGTACCAGTCGGAAACCGTAATAGGAGCATCTTTTTCTAAACCTACGCTATTTTTCGTAGAGACCGCAGTCAAAAGAGCTTTTTCGATCGTTTCACCTTCGATTCCTTCGACTCCAAGTATTCCTGCTGCACCAGCGTGCGCTTTCCGATGCTCTTTTCCCTTTATTTCCGGGACATAAGCATGGTAGACGCGTTCTGAATTGACCAGATCACTTATATAAGAGCGCAGTTTCATTCCGGCAGGATCGCTGTCTGTCAGGATGATGATTCCTTTTTCTTTTGCAAACCGCCTGATCAGTTCTTTTTTCTCAGAATCGTGATATAGGTTAAACCCACCCGTTTCTATGATCGGTGCATCTGTTAACTCAGACAGCTTTATGCGGTCATACTTTCCTTCGACAACTATTGCTTGTTCAAGATGGATCAAACTACTTCCCTCCCGGAAACAAGCATAGTCAAACGAACTAATCCTTGCTCTAGCAGCGTCTGCTTGTCCCCTGCGAACTGCTTTAATTGCCTATCAGTGTCATATAAGCAGTCAAGGATCGCAATTATTTGCTTCTCACTATATCTGTTTGCCTTATCAAAAGCGATCTGTAATGCGCGGTCATTCTTTTTGTACCCAAAATCGCTTTCGACTTCTTCCCTGTTCTTTTGGGCTGCTATCGAAGCTTTGGCACGCGCTATATTGACAAAAGATGCTGCCACTGCTGCAAGAACTCTGTTAGGTTCCTGCTCCTGTTCCATCATCTCATAAATAAGCTTAACTGCTTCCTGTGTTTTCCCACGCTCCATTGCACGAACGAAATCAAATACATTTTCCTCCGTGGTCTTGGGACACATCTTTCGTACGAGATCAACGGTGATCTTTCCGTAATTTCCAGCAGCGGCTAGGACTTCCATCTGTGAAGAGATCTGTTGGAGATTCTCTCCGTTCAGTCGAATGATCTCTTCTGTCACTCCATAATCCAAAGTACACCCATGACGCTTTGCAATCGCATCGATATAGCGGACAAGATCTCCTCCGGTCTTTCTCGTACACAAGACCAGCGCGGCATCTGCAGCAAGCGCACAAAATGATTCCGCGGCTTTCGGAAGGGAAAAACGAGAATCGTCCGAATACAAGATCACGATAACCGTAAGCGTTCCCGGTATATCCCCAAGAAATTCGGTATACAGTTTCCTCTTATCCTCGGTATAGGCAGATGCTTTAAAGTTGTCCAGGATCAACGCCTTCGGTTCAAACGAGTAAGAGGAGAGTTGTTCTTCGACTTCATCGTTCGTAGCTGTTTGAAAATCTAAAGTGACCGTCTCCCCTGCTACATCCGATAGGATCAATGACTTACACGCTGAAAGAATATATTCATCATTCCCTGCCAGAAAATACAATTGTTTCCTGCCATCTTTTTGCAGAGATTTCTTCAGATTTGAATCTGTAAGCTTGATCGTCATATGAACACCACCCTTCAATTAAAAAAGTATACAAAACGAGCTAAACACGGTCAAGGAAGCAAAAAGAAAGCCCGAAGACAATCTCCGGGCGAATTTCTTTTCAAAAAAGTATCACTGCAGGAATTTCAGACTGCGTACGATAGATGGTTCAATGGATTTGTTTTTGAGAACATTGACAAAGTAGATCACATTGACCACCATCAGAACCACAAGAGCGATACCGCCAGCGATCGGTACAATGATCGTCCAAGCCAAAAGGGCTGTCAGAACTGTAAGGATCACTTCTGTGATAGTGAGTTTCAAAACTTGTTTAATATGGAACTTGAGGTACTCAGACTCTTTGTTTGCCAGCAATGCGATCGCAATACCTATGAAACCGCCAAGATACATTACGGCAGCGTACAGCTTGTACTCAGACACTTCCTTCGTATCGAATTCAGATGTGTGATCATAGTTGTTATATGCCATGGTAGGCACTTGAGTCTGAACAGGAACCTGATACTGAGGAACCTGCTGATATTGTGGTTGCTGAACTGGTTGTACTGGTGTTGCAACAGGAACCTGCGCGACCACTGGCACCTCAACAGGTTCGGACCTCGTTACCGGAGGCTGAACAGCGAAAGTCGTACCACAATTCGAGCAGAACAATGCGGAATCATCCTGTTCAGTTCCACATCTCGGACAAATCTTCATCTTATTTCCCCCCTAAAAGAAATATGGTTTTTAACAAACACATTATCCCACCTGCATTTTTCAAATTCAATAATCTTTCAAGTTTCTTAAGAAATCCTTCCTAATTCTGAAAAAATAGTATTAGATCTCCTTATTATCGTCACTCTTCTTCTCGTTTTTCTTGCCTCTTGCACATGTTTTACCTCTGTTTTTGTGCATTTCTTCGTCATTATCCACAAAAAATAGCAACAAAGTCTGTTGAGCACTTTAAACCGGAAAAGGGTACAATGTAGATAGAGAAATCTCAAAGGAGGTTCTACCGTATATGAAAGTCAAAACAGTCGGAAGAAAGGTCAATTTGAAGCAGAACTTCACAGATAAAGTCACAAAACGCCTGCAGAAATTTGATCGTTTTTTCAATGAAGAACCAGAAGCGACCGTGACCGTCACAGTGGAAAAAGGTGACAGACAGACCGTTGAGATCACTGTGAAAAGTCGTGGGCTTCTCTATCGCACAGAGCGGACAGAGCACGATATGGAGACCGCATTCAGCGAAGCTGCTGACCTGATGATGCGTCAGATCGTCAAGAACAAAGAGAAATTAGGAAATCGTGTCAAAACTCGTGAAGTCGAACTCGCTCAGGAAGAGATCCAATATATTCCTGAAGTCGAAGGAGAGGATTACAGAATCGTCCGTGAAAAACGCTTCCGTGTAGAAGCGATGACCGAAGAGGAAGCGATCCTCCAGATGGAACTGTTGGGACACACTTTCTTCCTTTTCCGCAACAGTACCACAGACGAATTCAATGTCGTATATCGCAGACATGATGATTCGTTTGGTCTATTGATCCCTACTGAATAATACGTTTGAATTTTCAAACTTTTTGTTTTTGTTTTTCTTCTTATCAGATCGGGAAGCACGTGCTTCCCGATTTGGTTTTGTTGCTAAGTTGACAGTCATTTTCAAGAAATGTTACCATTTTCCCGTTGTTGAAAAGTCTATGTTCTTTTCCAGGAGATTCTATTATGTTTCGAGCTGTAGCCACCTGTGCGTTTGGGGTTGAATCTGTCCTTTCCTATGAACTTCGCCATCTGGGTTTTGAGGATGTGGAAGTTCATGACGGGAGAGTTTTTTTCAGTGCAGATCCCTTGGGGATCGCACGAGCAAATTTATGGCTTCGTACTGCCGAGCGCGTTTTGATCGTTCTTGGTGAATACGATGCTCCGGATTTTGATGCTCTTTTTGACGGAGCATATGCTGCCGACTGGGCATCTGTCATCGACGTTGACGACGCTTTTCCTGTTAAAGGCTTCAGTATGAACAGTAACTTGACCAGCGTACCTGCATGTCAAAGCGTCTTGAAAAAAGCTATCGTGGAAAAACTAAAAAAACAGTACAACACACTGACTCTTCCTGAAGTCTCTACTGAGAAAAAGGTGCGTTTTTCCATCACAAAAAACAAATGCACATTGATGCTTGATACATCTGGTGATGGTCTCCATAAGAGAGGTTATCGCCCCCTCTTGAATGAAGCACCAATTAAAGAAACTCTCGCCGCAGCCATTGCGGATTTCTCACGTTGCAGAGACGATAGCATCGTTATGGATCCCTTCTGCGGAAGCGGCACTCTTCTGATTGAA
>JAFUBI010000315.1 GCA_017460285.1 Oscillospiraceae bacterium
TCTGGAGAAATAGACGTCATATCCGTCTGCATATCCGCCGCCCTGAATTTTTTCGGAAGTCTCCGTGGGCTCTGTCACCATCCAGTTGAAGGGGGCATAATCACATTCCATGCCGATCCTCAAGACGCCGGATGCCTTGATGGTAGCCATATCGGAATCACTTGTATCGGCTGGAGTCTCATCTTTGGCTCCGCACGCTGTCATTGAAAAGACCATAGCAAGCAGCAATAAACATACAAATATCTTTTTCATGGAAAATCCTTTCTGAATCCTAATGATTCTGCATTAACAATATCTTACTCAAACGAGAAGCGTTATTCAATCTTTAGACGATAGGTAAGGAAAAATCTCACAGCAGAAGATCCCGGATCCCTATCTCCCGGAAACCTCCGTTTTTCCAGACAACAACGCTTTTGAAACCGATGGACTCAAGTCTGGCAACTGCCTCTGAAAAAGCTCCATCCAGAAGAGCAGGGTCATGAGCATCAGACGAGATCATAACGGGATATCTCTTTTCAAGGAAAAAGCGCAGCAAAAAGTTGGCTGGGAAAAAGATCCTTCTTCTGTGTCGGGCGATGCTTCCTGTGTTCACTTCAAATATGGCTCCGGTCTCTCCGACTGCCTCCGCAGCCTCCAGAGCAAATCGCTTATATGCAGGGCTTTCTTCCTGGAAAAAGCGATTCGCTTTATTGAATTTCCGTATAAGATCGAAGTGACCTATGATCTCAGGGCGATATGTGATGGCATCACTTGGGTATTTGGAGTAATAGTCCTTTACCAGAGTCATTCCGTCACCGCCGTAATATCTCTTGATCCCTTCTTCGAGTTGTTCAGGAGATTCGTCGATCACAAACGGTCCGTCTTCTGCAGGGAGGCAGTGCCTGGAACCGATGCGGTATTGGAGCCTCTTGTCCTCCTGCCAACTGTCGAATTCATTCTCGATCCCACAAACGACTTCGATCTGACCCGAGTACTGTTCTGCAAGAGAGTATACTTCTTCGACATAATCGTCAAGTTTTTTGGGAAGGGAACCGTCCGCATACCACGGGGTATGGGAATGATCGGAAAACCCTAAGGTCTTGAAGCCTTTATCAAGCGCGCGGAGAAGGACTTCATCGGCGTTGCAGATGCCGTCGCTGTGGGTCGTGTGGGTATGTAGGTTGCAGGCAATCATAAATTCACCCTGAAACAGAACGTCTGCCTGAGGAGGTCTCGATATGGTTTATTGTGACCTCACTTCAGGCAAGCGCTGAATGACATAATGTTATTTTTTCTTTTGATCATTATCAGGAAGGAGGGATGTAGCATCCTTCTTTGCCTGATACTTGGCTTCCTCTTCTTCTTCAAGAAGACGATAGGCAACTTTTCCAACCAAGGTCTTGGGGAGTTCTTCACGGAATTCGATCTCACGGGGAACGGCATATTTCGCAATGTTCTTGCGGCAGTATGCCAACAATTCCTCACGGATCTCCTGAGAAGGGGCATAACCCGGTTTCAGCATGATGAAAGCCTTCACGGCATGCATGCGGTAATCGTCCGGAACACCGACGACGCAGCTCATCTGCACTTTTTCGTGAGCATCCAGAATGTTCTCGATCTGTGCGGGATACACATTGTATCCGGAGGTGACGATCATGCGTTTTGCCCTTCCGCGGAAGAAGACGAATCCGTCGTCGTCCATAAAGCCGAGGTCTCCCGTGTACACCCAGGTGAGTCCGTCGGAGTGTTTGCGCAGCGTCTGAGCGGTTTCTTCCGGATTGTCGATGTATTCCATCATGACGGTAGGACCTGCAAGCAGGATCTCTCCCTCTTCACCATATGGAAGTTCCTCGTCTGTGTTGGGTTTGACGATCTTGATGTAGGTGTCCGGGAAGGGAAGACCGATGCTTCCTTCCTTGACCTTGTTCGTCGGGGTAAGGCAGCATGCAGTAACTGTTTCAGTCGTTCCATAGCCCTCACGGATCTGCACTGTCGCATGGTGGTCATACAGGAACTTGTCGAATTTTTTCTTCAGTTCTATGGAGAGGGAATCCCCGCCGGAGAACACCCCCTTCAGGCAGCTGAGATCAGCTTTTTCCAGGGATGGAAGGCGAAGGAGAGCCTCATACAGAGTCGGAACGCCGGCAATAAAGTTGCAGCGGTACTTGATGATATCTTTTGCGTAGGATTTTGCCGTAAACCTGGGAACCAGGATGCAGCATCCGCCGGTCTCGAGCATGGTGTGGATACATACGCCAAGTCCGAATCCGTGGAAGATTGGCATGGCAGCGAGCATCTTGTCACCTGGACGGAACATGGGATTGGTTGCGACGACTTGCTGTCCGAGGGCATTGAAGTTTCTGTTGCTAAGCAAAATGCCTTTTGTTGTGCCGGTCGTGCCGCCGGAGTAAAGGATAACGGCAGGATCCGCGGATTTCCTGTTGACTTTATAGTTCCAGAAGCACATCTTGCCTAGTCTCATAAACTCGTTCCAGCGGATGACAGGAGCGTCTTCCGGGATCTTCTTGATCTTTCTGCCTTCTGTAAGCATATAGCCTGCGCGGACAGGGCGGGAAAGCTCATCCTTGATGCTTGCGATGATGACGTTGACAACGGTTGGGGTGTTCTGCCGGATCGCCTCGAACTTATGATAGAACTGATCCAGTGTGATGACCGTCACGCTCTTGGAAAAGTTCAGGTAATGCTCGATCTCTTTTTCAGCAGACAGCGGGTGGATCATATTTGCGATGGCACCTACAAGGTTTACTGCGTAGAACATGTAGATGCCCTGCGGGCAGTTCGGCAGCGCGATGGTGACGCGGTCACCTTCACGGATCCCGATCGTCCGAAGGGATTTTGCGCAGTTGTCGATGTTGCGGAGCATCTCTTTATAGGAAGTTTTCTTTCCCATAAAAATAAAAGCTGTGTAATCCGGATATTGTTCTGCGGTGTGTTTTATAGCGTCATAGAGAGAGCCTTCCGGATATTCCAAATGGAAAGGCACATCTCCGAGATTCTTTTTCCAAGGAGTTTTAACTTGTGTGAGAACTTCTTCCATACTGATCCCCCATAATTGTGTAGTGGTGTCCTGCAGATTAGAACATAATGCGAAAAACCGTTGTTTATCATATTCTTTTTTCGAAATTCCGTCAAACCGGGAGCTTCCGCAGATGCACGGCAAAGAAGCCCTCATAGATCTCGTTTGGACAGATGAGGAGAGCTCCATGGATCTCACTGGTCAGAAGTGGCAGCTGCGACGCCAACTCAGGGTGTTCGACCACTTCGAAGTGTTCCTGCTTCATGGCTGAGCGAACGACATGCTCATTTTCCTCGCGGAACAGCGAACAGGTGGAGTATACGATCTCCCCGCCCGTGGGTATGATCTGCATCGCTTTGCGCAAAAGAGAAAGCTGCAATTTCGAGGAGTTTGAAACCAATTGTTCCGAGATGGAGCGATACGTTTTCGGCAGAAGAGCCGAGATCGTTCCGCTTCCGCTGCAGGGAGCATCCAGAAGGACTTTATTGAACCGGAAAAAAGGATCCAATTTGCGGGCATCCTGTGTGATCACGTTTACACGGGAGGCACCCTGACGTTTCAGGTTGAACCGAAGCCGCTCGGAGCGGATCCTGTCCTTTTCACATGCGGTCAGGTTCGCTTTCCCGGAACTGAGAGCAAAGAGTTCTGTTGTCTTGCTGCCGGGCGCGGCGCACATATCCAGGATGTCTTCCCCCGGCTGTGGATCCAAAAGTACAGGAGGCACCATGGAAGAGGGATTCTGCAGATAGATCGATCCGCCTTCGTAGAAAGCGGTCGCCTGAAGCGAAGGTTCCATGGAAGGGGACGTGAGAAATCCGTTCTGAAACCAGATGAGAGGTTCCAAAGGAACGGATTCCTTTTGTAAAACTTCCAAAACATTTGAAGAGTCCGATTTTATGGTGTTGACGCGAAAGGCTGTCCTTCGGACGGTCTGATATCCATGAAGAATGCGCTCATATTCCTCCGAAGGATATTGGGCGCGGAGCTTTTCCAAAACAAAAGAGGGGACCTGTTCGATCATGTGAGTCTCCAGTCATCATCCAAAAGAGCAAGAAGTCTGGACTGCAATCCTCTCGGAATGACCCCTTCCGAGACGGGGTAACGGGAGAGGACTTCGGGAATGAGCTCATCTTCCGTATAAACCCGGTAAGGATCGATCTTGGCTTCCGAAGCGGCAACTTCAAGGGCAGAGATCAAGAGATCTGAGTAGTTGTATTCCGTGGACTTTGACCTTGCAGCGACTCTGGGAAGAACTTTTTCATTGATCTCCCTCAAAGAAAGATCTCGCCCGGTCGCTTTCAGGAATTCCCTCGCATAAGTGACGAGAAGACTGTATGAGGTTTCTTCAGAATAGGTGTGGTCGATATAGTATTTTTTTCCCTGCAGCCCGTAGAGAAGCCTGAGCCCGTCGAAGTACCCGATCTTGAGGTTCTCAGCAGACTGTTTGGGATCAAACTCCAGGACATTTCCGATATCCGTACGCGGTTCAACTTCCCACACGTTGACATCTTCCGGGAGATCGACAGGGCGCTTATATCCTATGGCGTTGCAACTGACAGCAATGATGTCCTTGTAGCCGTTTTCAACCAGTACGTGTACAGGCAGGACGTCCATGAAACCGCCATCGAGGTATCTCTTTCCGCGAAGAGGTTCGTTGCGGAATACCGGCAGATAGGCGGAGGCTAAAAGCATGTCGTACAGCTCGCCGTCTTCCATGTCTTTGGCTCTGAGTTCCAATTCCTTCAGATCATCCACAGAGCAGGTCACGATATAGTAATCAATAGGTGAGTTTCTTACGGCGTTCTCATCAATGACCTCTCTCATCGTTTCTCTCATCGGACTTATGTCAAGACCGCGACTCCTCACGGTATTCGCGAGGAAATCTGCTGCTTTTCTCAGATCCAGATCCGTAAAGTCCTTTTTTGTCAGTTTGTCCAGAATGGTCGGATCGGCAAGGATCACTTTGGAATAGGTCAAACTCAGCCAGATCTTCTTGGCGCGTTCCAACTCATCGGTCGCCACAAAAGCGGCATTCATCGCTCCGATCGAAGTTCCGGATACAGCCTCAAAACGGATGCCGGCTTGGGCAAGGGCGTTCCAGACACCAACTTCATAGGCGCCTTTCGCTCCACCGCCTGCAAGTGCCAAAGCGTATTTTTTTGTCGTATCAAGCGCTAACTGCATTCCCTGCACTCCCTTATTTTAATGCAGGAACATTGTAGCACACTTTTTCCGGGAAAATTCCCGCAGCGGAGAAACTGCGGGAAGAATCGCTTTTTCGAACAATGGAAAACACGGATAGGCGCCGTATATTTGTGGAAAAAACTGAAAGTTGGAAGGTGTTTTCGTGCATCATTGCCAAATATCGAAGGCTGTTATATAATGTGTGAAGCATATTTGCTGGAAATGATACAGACAATCAACGATTATCATTTAACGTATTTTTAATGTATTATAAAAGGAGACAGCATGAACGAGCAATTAGTAGAACTGATCAAAAACGCGAGCGGTGGGAATGTTGAGATCACCCCTGATACCAATCTGGCGATGGACCTTGGTCTTAAGAGCATCGATCTTTTGGAACTTGTCACAGATGTGGAAGATGCTTTTGGTATTGAAGTATCGGATGAAGCTGTCGAGTCCATCCACACAGCAGGCGAACTTGATGCTTATATCAAAGAGATGACAAAATAATCTATATTATGTACAGCCTCGTCTGTTGGCGAGGCTATTTTTATATTTTTTGCACAGATCGTTTCAGCGCAAAAAGCATCACGCGTTGACAGTCGATGAAACAAGGTCACAGTTCAGATTTCGATCGCTCCGCGTATACGGAGCAATATGGGATAGTACTTATGGAAAAAAGAAAAATGCTCCAGAACAAGTGGTTCTTATACCTCACGGAATTCTTTTCCGGGATGGGAGTCATGGCTGTCGAGTTGGGAGCGAGCAGATTATTAGCACCTTATTTCAGTTCCTCGCAGATCGTGTGGACGATCATCATCGGAACGATCATGATCGCCATGGCGATCGGAAACATGTGGGGAGGAAAACAGGCAGATAAGAGCACAAATCCGGATGGTCTGTACAAGAGGATACTGATCGCCTCACTTTGGATCGCCGCGATCCCGTTGTTCGGGAAATATCTCATTATGGCGATCTCAGCTGTTCTGGTGGTGGCGGTGAATGAGAATTTCCTTATCGTAGCCGCTTTTCTGGCATGCATGCTGATCTTTGTATTCCCCCTGTTTTTGCTTGGAACCGTTACACCTTCACTGGCGAAGTATGCCATGAGCAATGTGGAGGAGAGCGGGAAGACGGTCGGTGTCCTGAACGCCTGCAACACGATCGGGAGCATTATCGGTACCTTTATGCCTACTTTCGTTACGATCCCTGCTGTTGGAACTGCGGCAACTTTCCTCATCTTCTCCGGGATCCTGCTTCTTCTCAGCCTGATCTATTTTGCGGTTTCGGGAACCAACAAAAGGCTCTCGCTGATCGTCCTGATCCTGTTCGTGTTTTGTGCCGTATTCGGGAATTCCGGGAGCTTTGCTTTTTGGAGAGACGACATCACTTATGAGGGGGAATCCATCTACAACTATCTTCAGGTGACGGAGAATGACAGAAGCATCGCGCTTTCCACGAATGTTCTCATCGGTGTACAGTCCATTTTCATGAAACAGGAAGGTCTCACGGGCATGTACTATGATTATGCCTTGGCGGCTCCTGTTCTTGCGGGGTACAACGAGAAGGAAGAATTTGACATCCTGATACTGGGAATGGGGTGCGGGACCTACGCGACTTTATGCGAGTATTATTATCCGGTTGCTCAAAGTGAGGGTGTGGAGATCGATGAAAAGATCACGGATCTCGCCCGCACCTATTTTTCTCTGCCAAGCGATGTGAAAGTGACCACTTACGATGGCAGAGCGTGTCTTCAGTCAGCAGACAAAAAGTATGACCTGATCATGGTGGATGCCTATCAGGACATCACGATCCCGTTTCAGATGTCATCGCTGGAGTTTTTTCGGCAGGTCTCAGATCACCTGAAGGAAGACGGTGCTATGGTGGTGAACCTCAACATGAGGTCAGACGAGCCTGGAAATATCAACGAATATCTTTGTGATACCATTGCTTCGGTGTTTTCGGAAGTCTACACGGTGGATGTTCCTTACAGCGAGAATCGGGAATTGTTTGCTTTTCATGACGAAGAACAGACTGAGAGACTCTATGGATTCTTATCCCATGATAAGCAGCTCCGGGACCAGATCTTAAAAGTCAGGGACAACCTGAAAAGGTACGAGGGCGGTGATCTGATCTTTACAGATGAGAAAGCGCCTGTGGAACTCTTGGGGATGCGTGTCATTGACAGCATGATCGGGACAGAACTGGAGTATTTTAAAAAGATCATGGAGGAAGAGGGGGTATCCGGACTTCTCCAGGCTATACTGAGCTGACCAGACCGCGGTGGAAACTGCGGTCTTTCGCGTGTTGCCATTTTGTCACCATTCTTTAGGTGCGGCTTTCTTGTAAAGAAAGGCGAAAAAAACTATAATTATCTCAATATTGATAATTGGGGTACTGTTTGCACATGAGTGTCACTGCGGTGATTGTCGCGGGAGGATCTTCCTCCCGGATGCAGGGGGTAGATAAGGCCCGTCTCGTATTGGATGGTTGTACAGTTTTAGAACGCTCGGTAAGGAGTTTTGCGCAGCATCCAGAGATGGATGCTGTTGTTGTTGTTACCCGCCCGGATCTGATCCAAATGGTAGAATCCTGGAAGTCCAAATACCCGAAACTGCATTCGGTAGTATCGGGCGGTTCTACGCGCTGTCTTTCTGTGAAAGCGGGTCTAGCAGCAATGCCTGAGGAGACGGAGTGGGTAGCGATCCACGATGGAGCGCGTCCCTTTGTGACAGATGAACTGATCTCCAGCGTGCTGAAGTGTGCGATGGAGTCCGGAGCGGCGGCTCCTGCGATACCTGTCGTTGATACGATCAAAGTGGCGGATGAAGAGGGATACGTTCATGCGACGCTGGATAGGTCTTCACTGCGGGCGATCTTAACTCCGCAGATCTTTCGCGCGGATCTCTATCGGTCCGTCATAGAGAAGGAAGAGGATTCGCTGGATGACTGCCAGTTGTTTGAGAGAGCGGGATATCCGGTGAGACTTGTCCCGGGTGATGTGAAGAATTTTAAGATCACGACACAATCTGATATAGCGAGGGCAAAAATGCAGTTAGGCGTATCCGATTACCGAATAGGACATGGTTATGACGTTCATCGCCTCGTTGAGGGAAGGAAACTGATCCTTGGCGGAGTGGAGATACCCTATGAGTTGGGGCTGCTTGGTCATTCAGATGCGGATGTTCTTCTTCACGCGATCTGTGACGCAATACTTGGCGCAGTTGCCCTGAGAGATATTGGGTATCATTTTCCGGATACGGATCCTAAATGGGAGGGAGCGGACAGCAGGCTCCTCCTTAGAGAGTGTGTTCGCCTTGCGGAAGAAAAAGGATACAGAGTCGGAAACATAGATGCCACGATCCTGTGCCAAAGACCAAAGCTTGCGCCTCACATAGACGAGATGAGGATCAATGTCGCTGAAGATACAGGCCTGGATGTCGGGTCTGTCAGCATAAAAGCTACAACAGAAGAGGAATTGGGCTTTACAGGTGAGGGTCTGGGAATTGCCAGCCATGCTGTAGTGCTCATGAGAGGGGAGTAAATAGAGAGGCATGCAGGGACTCTTAAGTTCTACATTGAGAAATATGCTTTCGATCTTCAACACGTTTTCCTGGAGAGACGCTGTTGACATTTTGGTCGTCGCGTATTTGATCTATACAGTGATCAACCTTCTGGTTCATACCAGAACTGGATTGCTGATCAAAGGCGCGGCGGTGCTTCTTTTTGCCTATTTACTGGCTTCCACCCTTCAGCTTAGAACGATAAAGTTCCTTATTGATTACCTGTTCCGCTATGGACTTGTTGTTTTGGTCGTGATCTTCCAGCCGGAACTGAGAACTGTGCTGGAAAAGATCGGGAGAACAGAACTGGGGCGCTCTTTGTTTATCTCAAGACTGGGAAGTACAGAGAATGACAGCCAGAAGAAAGCGATCGACATCATCACCTCCGCTGCGGAGAGTCTGTCCAGTACGAACACAGGTGCTTTGATCGTTTTTGAGAAGGAGACCCCTATGACCGACATCATCGCGACAGGAACGACGGTGGATGCCGAGATCAGTGAGGAACTGATCGGCAATATCTTCTACAAAGGCGCACCTCTTCATGACGGGGCTGTCGTTGTCCGCAAGGACAGGATCGTTGCTGCGGCATGCCTGCTTCCTGTATCCCATAACCTGGAGATCAGCAGGGACATGGGCACACGTCACCGTGCGGCATTGGGGATCAGTGAGAACTCGGATGCGATCGTCCTGGTCGTCTCTGAGGAGAATGGGTTTATCTCTATCGCGCAAAACGGGATCATCGTCCGTCAATTGGATAAGAACAGAGCATATCAGATGCTCACTTCCGAGCTGTGCCCGGATAATCCGGATGCAGGCGAACAACTTCCTTGGTACAAGAGGATCGTAAACTATGCAAAAGTTTCAAAGCAGTAAATGGCTTACCAGCAGACCTCACGTCATCGTCCTGTCTCTGCTGTTGGCTTTTGTCTTGTGGGCAGTCGTCGTTCTGTCGGTCAACAGCACCGGCACGAGAACGATCGATAATGTTGTCGTGCGCATCCCTACCAACGGAGCGTCCTATCAGGCTCTGGGGCTGGACATTATCGATGATGGACAGACAACTTATACAGTCAGTGTGACGGTTTCCGGTGACCGTTCGATCATCGGTGGTCTGAATCAGGACAGTTTCACTGTCACCCCCGTGTTTTCTTCCGTCACCCAGCCAGGCAACTATTCCCTGCAGCTTCAGGTCACGAAGGCAAATCAGATGCAGAACTACACGATACAGTCTGTATCTCCTTCGGAACTCAGCCTCACCTTTGCTGAGGTCGTGACCGAGAACTTCACGATCGTACCTGAAGTGACAGGCGTATCAGTCGCGGACGGTTACATCCTACAGAGTATCGCCGCGACGCCCGGAACCATTCAGGTGAGCGGAGCGGATACCGCGGTTGAGAGGATCGACAGGGTCGTGGCTTCTGTTCAACTGGATCAGGAACTGTCCGCATCTACTACAGTGACGGGCGACATCAAATTGCTGGATGTTGCAGGAAATGAGATTCCGACAGAAGATTTCCGTATGGATATCTCACAGGTGGACCTCCTTATCCCGGTATACAAGGAGGGAGAACTCCCTCTCGAAGTCGGATTTATCAACATTCCGGAGGGATTTGATACTTCGTTCCTGAACTACTCACTTTCACCTGCATCGATCCGAGTGGCGTCGACGGAGGAGAATATCTCTTCGCTCGGTAAGAAGACAGTGGGATATATCGATCTCGCAAACTATTCTTTGGGTGATGTCTACCAGTTTGAGATCGTATTGTCCACCAGCTATATCAATGTGGACTCGGTGGAAGCTGTCACGGTGGCATTTGATGAGAGCAACCTGTCTTCGAAAAAGATCACGGTCTCGGATATTCGCGTGAACAATGTGCCGGAGGGCTTTGAGGTGAACGTCGTCACCACAGCGATCAACGGGGTGACTGTGATCGGACGACAGGGGGAAGTGGAGGAACTGCTTCCTGCCGGTGTGGTGGCGGAAGTCGATGCCTCCAACATCAATATCGTTCAGGGAAACTATTCGGTTCCTGTGAGTTTCCAGATCCCTTCCAAAGATGATGTGTGGGTGGCAGGCAGTTATGTCGTTACCATCGAGGTGAGCAAGGGATGATCATCGTATCGGACATCCGTCTCCCGCTTGAAAGCGGTGAAGAAGAAGCAAAGGAGATCGCCAGACAGAAGCTGGGTGATCCGGAAAATGGTTCCTATCAGATACGCAAGAAGTCATACGATCTCAGGAGAGGAAATCCCTCCCAGATATGTTCCGTTGTCGTGAAGTTGGACGATGAAGAGCAGGAAAAGAGACTCGCTGAAGGCAAGAAAAATGTTGTTTTTGCCGAGCGAAAGCGCTTTGCCCCTAAGATCGGACTGGAACCTCTGAAGCACAGACCCGTCGTTGTGGGAAGTGGTCCTGCAGGCTTGTTTGCCGCCTATCTTTTGGCACAGTACGGATACCGGCCTATCCTTTTGGAGCGCGGGGCGGATGTGGATTCCCGAGTTCAGGCGGTCGACGCTTTCTTTGAATCAGGAAATCTGAACAAAGATACGAATATCCAGTTTGGCGAAGGCGGCGCGGGAACGTTTTCCGACGGAAAACTGGTTTCCCGCATACACGACGATCTCTGTGAATATGTTCTCAACACTTTTTACAGATACGGCGCGCCGGAAGATATCCTTGTCAAAGCGAAACCTCACATAGGGACGGATGAACTTCGCGGCGTCATCAAACGGATGCGTCAGGCAATCGAGACAAACGGTGGGGAAGTCCATTTCTTCTGCCGGTTAGACGACTTGCTCGTAAATCAGGGAAAGGTCGTTGGTGTCCGTTCTTCCATGGGAGATATCGCAACGGATACCGTTATCCTTGCAGTGGGACACAGCGCAAGAGATACCTTTGAGATGCTTTCTCAAAAAGGGTTGATGATCACATCGAAACCTTTTTCGGTTGGTCTGCGGATAGAACATCTTCAGAAGGATGTGAATGCTTCCCTTTATGGAAAACATGCGGAAGATCCACGTCTTCCCGTAGGAGAATACAATCTGTCTACACGTGCTGGAGGCAGAGGAGTATACACATTCTGTATGTGCCCCGGAGGACAGGTCGTACCGGCAGCTTCTGAGAGCGGAGGTACCGTGACGAATGGCATGAGCAATCATGCGAGGAACGGAAAAAACGCCAACAGCGCTGTCTGCGTATCTGTGCTTGAAAAAGATTTCGGACACAATCCCTACCGCGCCATGGAATTCCAAAGAAATATGGAACGGGCTGCATATGCGGCTGTTGGAGGGGAGTACCGAGCACCGGCATCCAACGTCAGTTCTTTTCTGGAGGGCAGAAAGGGATTGAAGATCGGTCGCGTCGAGCCCACCTATGCAAGAGGGGTCGTCGCCTACGATCTGTGGCGCATCCTGGGTGAGGAGTACTCAAGAGCGATCCGAGATGGTTTGCTTGAATTTGGAAGAAAAATGAAGTGCTTTGCCGATGGGGAAGCGATCCTTACCGGCGTTGAGACCAGGACCTCATCACCTCTTCGCATATGTCGCACAGAGGAAAGAGAAGCGATTGGTCTCCAGGGATTATATCCCTGCGGGGAAGGCGCAGGCTTTGCAGGTGGTATCATGAGCGCAGCAGTCGATGGACTCCGGACGGCAGCTGCTGTGATAGAGAAATACAGACCGGAGTAAGGATTTAGATGGCTATCAGACGATGGGTTGAACACCGTGCGGCACCAGAGGTCGCACAGAAAATCGCAGACGAATTGGGAATTGGAAATCTCTCAGCCAGGGTTCTGGCATCCAGGGGATTTCAGGATCCGGTTTCTGCACGAGCATTTTTGGAGTGCGAGGGAATGGATCTGGATCCGTATCACCGCAAAGATATGGAGAAAGCCGTTTCCAGGATCCGTCAGGCGATCCGTGAGGATGAGAAGATCGCGATCTATGGGGATTACGACGCGGACGGACTGACCGCTACTACACTGATGTACCGTTGCCTGTGTGGATTGGGGGGAGATGTTCTTTGCTCCCTGCCTTCCAGAGAAGGGTCAGGTTACGGTCTGTCGGACGAAGTCATCGATCAGTTTGCTGAACGTGGGGTATCCCTCATCGTCACGGTGGACAATGGGATCTCTGCCTTTGAAGAGGCAGAGTATGCGTCGCAGCGCGGCATCGATATGGTCATCACAGACCACCATGTCGCTAGGGAAGAACTTCCCTTGGCATGTGCTGTTGTGAATCCGCACAGATTGGATGATACATCAGAGTTTAAAGAGATCGCCGGTGTAGGCGTAGCTCTGGAGCTTGCGGCTGCTCTTGAAGAGATCTCTGTAGAGGAGACCGTCGAAGAGTACGGCGTTCTCGCCTCGATCGGCACGATCGGTGATATCATGCCATTGAGAGGGGAAAATCGTTATATTGTTTCCAAAGGGATCGAGAGATTTGCCGGGACAGATATTGTCGGGTTAAGAGCGCTCTGTGATACTGTAGGTATCTCCGTCGAGAACATCGACGAGACCAATATTGCTTATACGATCGCTCCAAGGCTCAATGCCGCAGGGCGTATGGGCGATGCTGTATTGGCTCTTTCCCTTCTTCTGACCGAAGATGAGGAAGAAGCGGCTTCTTTGGCTGCAAAGTTGGAAGAAATGAACAAGCAGCGTCAAGAGGTCGAAGCGGAAGCGGTAAAATTCGTGCAAAACTATTTGTGCACGCATCCCGATTCCATTGCAGGCCCGGTGATCCTGGTAGCTGGTGAGGATTTCCATTCCGGCATCATGGGGATCGTGTGTTCCAGGCTGGTCGATATCTTTGACAAGCCTTCCATCGTGATCTCCGTAGACGGAGATATTGCAAAGGGTTCCGGAAGGAGCGTTTCCGGGTTCTCCCTGTTTGAGATGATCGATTCCTGCAGTGATCTCATGGAAAAATATGGCGGTCACGATATGGCAGCCGGTTTTACTCTCAAGACAGAGAATATACCGGAGTTAAAAAGAAGACTTTTTGAATACTGCAAGAGCCACGCGGGCCGGTTTAAACTTCCTGAAGTCAATATTGACGGGGAAGTTAAGATATCGGAACTTGAAGTGTCTGAAGTGGCGAAACTGAGGTGTCTCGCTCCGTTTGGCGGAGGAAATAAGGAACCCACTTTCGTTATTCGGAATGCTATGCTGACCGGTATATATCCTTTGGGGGAACGCCATACGAGGATCAGTATACGTCAGGGTGACCAGCAGGTCTATGCAGCCCATTTCGGCGTTTGCCCACAGTCTTTCCCCTACAAAACAGGGGATATGGTAGATGTTGTTGTGAATCTCAGCATCTATCATTCTCCCAACAGGGATTATGTTTCATTGCGGATCGTTGCGATCTCAAGGACAAATGTTACCTGGCAGGACATCGATTCTTATGAAGAATACAGGAGATACTCCTTTGCGGGGGGAGCGACAGCACCTGAATCCTTGCGTTGCAGTAGAGAGGACGCTGCGATCGTTTATCGGAAATTGCGCCAGGGAGACATTCAACTTTTCTGGGAAGGCGCACTTGCCGGAATGCTTGGACAACTGAATCTCGGACAGATCATGGTGTTGATCCGCGTATTTGTTGAGTTGGGGTTTGTAGAGTTGAAGCCTGAGGGGCGTGCTCCGCTGCTGAGGATCATACCGGATGCACCGAAAAGAGAACTGAATGAATCTCCGACTTTCCGGGATATCGCTAAGAAGAAGGAATAAAATGACATTTGAAGCCCTAAAAACTGCAATTGAAAAAAGCGGCAGACCATATGATCTGGCGCTGATTTCGCGTGCTTACAAGTTCGCTGAGGAGAGACACGAAGGGCAGTTTAGAAGGAGCGGGGAGCCGTTTATCGAGCACCCGCTGAATGTGGCGATGCTGCTTTTGGAGTTAGGACTGGATGAGGATTGCATCTCGGCAGCTCTGCTTCATGATGTCGTTGAAGATACACAGACCTCTCTTGATGAGATCAAGTCCTCTTTTGGAGTTGAGATCGCGGAACTGGTGGATGGCGTAACGAAACTGGGTAAGATCCATTTTTCCAGTTTGGAAGAAGAACAGGCGGAGAACCTCCGCAAGATGCTTCTTGCCATGAGCAAGGACATTCGTGTCATGCTGATCAAACTTTGCGACCGCATGCACAATATGCGCACGATGGATTCCATGCCGTCTCAGCGTCAGAGGGATAAGTCTCTGGAGACGATGGAGGTCTATGCCCCCATTGCCCATCGGTTGGGAATGTCCAAGTTCAGAGAGGAGTTGGAGGACCTTTCCCTCAAATATCTGGACCCGGAAGCTTATGCGGAGATCCGCAAGCTCTTGAAAGACATGGAAGCCAAAAACGGTGATTTTATCCAGACGGTTACGGCTGAGATCCGGGAGAAACTGGAGCAGAACGGGATCGATAAGGCAGAGATTCAATCCAGAGTGAAATCTATCTATGGGATCTATCGAAAGATCTATGTGCAGGATCGCTCGATCGAGGAGATCTATGACATTTACGCGATACGGATCCTGGTGGACAACATAGCCGAATGCTATAACGTGCTTGGGGCGGTCCATGACCTGTACAGACCGATACCGAAGAGATTCAAGGATTATATCTCCACACCGAAGTCCAACATGTATCAGTCCCTCCACACTACGGTCATAGCCAGAAACGCGACACCTTTCGAGATCCAGATCCGTACGTTCGAGATGCATCACGCAGCTGAATTCGGAATTGCTGCGCACTGGAAATATAAAGCCGGTCTTTCCGGAAAAGACAGCATGGATGAGCGCTTGGAATGGGTTCGTCAGTTGCTGGAAAGTCAGAAAGAATCCGGAGACGCTACCGATATCCTCAGTTCGATCAAGAGCGATCTTCTTCCGGAAGAAGTCTTTGTCTTCACGCCCAAAGGGGATGTTATCGATCTCCCTGCCGGCGCAACAGTCATCGACTTTGCATATGCGATCCACAGTGCTGTTGGAAACCGGATGGTTGGTGCAAAGGTCAACGGAAGGATCGTTCCGATCAACTACCAGGTGAATTCCAGTGAGGTCATCGAAGTCCTGACTTCAAACAGTAAGGACAAAGGACCCTCACGTGACTGGCTGAATATCGTAAAGACCTCGGAAGCGAAAAACAAGATACGCTCCTGGTTCAAGAAAGAAAGAAAAGAAGAGAACATCGCAGAAGGAAAACAGCAGTTTGAAAAAGAACTGCGCCGTGAGCAGATACAGATCCCAGCAGATCAGATGGAGTCGTTCATGAACGACCTGGTGCGCAGGCAGAAAGTCAATTCTGTCGATGAACTGTATGCTGAGATCGGATATGGCGGGCTGACGATGGCTAAGATCATGCCAAAGGTCCGCGAGATGTACGACAAGTTGAGAAAGCCTGCTGCACCTGTGATCCAGGAGGTCAAGATTAGCCGTGCGAAAGCAGTGGATGGCGTTATCATCGAGGGCCTGGACAGTTGTCTTGTCAAATTCTCCCGCTGCTGCAACCCATTGCCGGGTGACGAGATCGTTGGCTTTGTCACAAGAGGGCACGGCGTTTCGATCCATCGGAAAGATTGTCGAAATGTCGCGATCGCTATGGAGTCAGAAGAAGGACGCGCCAGGTTGGTGCGCACACAATGGGACGATTCTGCCAATGAACAGTTCCGCTCCACGATCGTGATCCAGTGCTTGGATCGTACCGGATTGCTGGCGGATGTCAGCGGAAAAATGTCGTCTATGCATATTCCGATCTATGCCCTGAATACAGCAACGAGTACGGATAAAAGGTGTACTATTACAGCTACGATCGGTGTAAGCGGAAGAGAGCACTTGGATTCTGTTATCGAAAAACTAAAGCTGATCCGTTCGGTTTTGGATATCCAGAGGATTAACTGATGAAAGCTTTGGTACAAAGAGTTAAATACGCGAGAGTCACCATCAATGACAAAGAGGTCCGGGAGATTGGCCCCGGACTCTTGGTTTTGTACGGCTGTGCAGAGGATGACTCCATCGATTCCTGCGCAAAACTCGCTCAAAAGACAGCCATGTTGCGCATATTCAGTGATGAAGAGGGAAAACTGAACCTCTCTGCGCTGGATCTGGATCTCTCTGTCATGATCGTCAGTCAGTTTACGCTTTTGGCAAACACGAAGAAGGGGAACAGACCGAGTTTTATCGAGGCAGCAAAGCCTCCTTTGTCCGTAGATGCGTATGAACGATATATAGAGGAGATGAAAAAATATCCGTTCAAAGAGGTTCAGACAGGGGAGTTTGGGGCGGATATGCAGGTCGAGTTCTGCAACGACGGTCCCGTAACGATCATGCTGGACACAAAAGAATGGTAACTTAAGCACGCTTCGGCGTGCTTTTTTAATAGTTTGCTGTATTTTTCCAAAATACTCCTTAAGTATCCAGTAAAAGTATCGGATACATGGTAGAGTACTGGTATAAAAGGGAAATTGTTTGTTTTTAAAAAGCCAAGTTAAAGAACGATAGGAGGGACATATATGGAATACAAGAAATTGAATGAGAAGAGCAAAGAAAGATACAAGAAAGTTACGTTGCTCCATTCCAACGACATGCATGGCGATTTTCTTGTGGACAAGGTCGATGACAAACTCACCGGTGGAGTCTCCATGCTATCCGGATATTTGACAGAGTGCCGAAATGAAGATCCTAATGTGATCTATGCCATAGCCGGAGATATGTTTCGCGGATCTGTCATAGACAGTGAATTTCTTGGATTGTCAACGATCCAGATCGTGAATCTGTTGGCTCCAGATGTTGTCACATTGGGCAACCATGAAACCGACTATGGTGTTGCCCATCTGCTTTTCCTCGAGAAAATGGCGACCTTCCCGATCATCAACGCCAACTTGTATATTAAGCAGAATGACACCAGACTCTTCAATCCATGCTATATCATGGAGATCGATGATATGAAGATACTGTTCATCGGTATCATTACAGAGGAGGTCATCTCGCAGACAAAAGGGGAGAACGTTATCGGCTCTTTCATTGGTATAGAAGATGCCGCGAAAGAGGTTGAAAACATCTGCAACTCATACAATGGTTTGGACATCGATCTTACAGTCCTCCTTACTCATATTGGATTTGAAGAAGATAAAAAACTGGCTGCCATTCTGGATCCGACACTTGGAGTCGACATTATTATCGGCGGACATTCTCACACATTTATCACAGAACCTGCTGTGGTCAACGATATCATGATCGTTCAGGCCGGGACAGGAACAGATCAGATCGGAAGATTTGACCTGATCATTGATACTTGGAACGATTGCATTGAGGCGTACAATTGGACGCCGGTGCCGATCAATGAGGACACATGCCCAAGAGATCCCCGCATGGAGGAACTCATAGGTTCCATCAAAGCGAAAACAGACCTTAAATATGCGAAAGTCGTAGCCAACTTTGACTACGAGCTCGATCATCACAGCCGCTGGATCCAGACAGAGCTGGGCGGTGTGTTTGCGGACGCGATGAAGGAAAGTCTGGGAGTGGATCTCTTCTTCATGGGGTCGGGGTCCGTCCGTAAACAACATATGGGACCTATCGTTACCCTTCAGGACTTCACGGAATGTTACCCGTATGACGGAAAATCATATGGTATAAAACTTACAGGGGAACAGGTCAAGAGGGCATTGCTCCATATTTACAGAGACGAAGCTTGGCTCGGTGACCACACAGAGTTCTACCAACTGTCTAAGGGAATGCATGTTGTCTATTCAAAATCCGGACACGAACTTCTCAAGTGCGAACTGGATGGAGAAGAAGTTAAGGATGATCAGATCTATATGGTAGGTGTTCAGGAATTCCATTACAACAGCCTGCCTGAGTTCTTTAATCTTGGGTATGAAGAAGTGTTTGCCAATGGAGATCCGATCGTCCTTACAACAAGTGATGTCACGACGTTGCTTGAGTATTTTAAGAATAATAAACACCTTGGTTTCGATGTAGAAGGTCGTTTGGAGGTAGTAGAATAGTGACCATTTCTGGAAAAAAGAATGTGATCTTATTTGTAATTATTCTATTTGCTCTTATGGTATTGATCTCTGCCCCCAATGTATATGCGCGTGGGCAATATCAAGATCATGAAGTCGTTGGCACCTGCGAGTATTGTGGTAATCCATTGTATCTTTATGTGATCAATGATTATCCAACCTGTACGTCTGGCGGCGAATGTATGGCTGTATGCGAATATTGTAGGGATAGTGGTTTGGGGAATCCTCCGGAACATATGGTAAGCCTAGGTTCTTTAGGACATGATTTTAATAGTTTAGTTTCCAGTACCCCTGCAACATGTACTGCAGGTGGAAATAATACTTATTCGTGTTCAAGGTGTAGCACGACAACGACTTCAACTACTTCTGCCCTTGGTCACAATTACGTTTCTTATGTAACACAACCTGCAACCTGTACTGTTTCGGGAATCAGAACATACTCGTGTACAAGAGGGGATAGTTCTTACACTGAGACGATCGCAGCTACAGGGCATAATTACATTTCTGCAGTCACAAAAACAGCTACTTGCACTGATAATGGCGAGGAGAAATTCACATGCACTAATTGTGGAGATTCGTACGACAAGGTCATAGATGCTCTTGGTCACGATTGGGGGGAGGAAGAAGAAAAAGAAGCGACTTGTACTGAGGATGGATACAAAAGGAAAACCTGTAATCGGTGCGAAGAAGTCGATGAGACTATCTTTCTCGCCACGGGACATGAGTTCGGTGACCCGGTGGTCATCAAGGCTTCTACATGTACGGAAGATGGTATTCAGGAAGGAACCTGCAAGACATGTGGGGAAACTCTTCAAACAGCTATCCCATCTACCGGACACTTCTATCCGGATGAGTGGACCACGGAAAAAGAACCTACCTACTTTGCGGAAGGATTGAAGGTCAAAGTCTGCAAGAACTGTGGGGACAGGATCGAGGAATCGATCCCCAAGAAAGATATTGTTCCTATCGTCGTCGGTGGCGGCGGAGTCCTTGTGATCACAGGCGGTATTTTGTATTACGTACTTCGCAGAAAAAGGCTTGCTGAGCTTGCAGAAAAAGCAGCGAAAGAGTTGTTTAAGCCGAGTCTTGAGACGAAAAGCGTTCTTATCGTATCAGATGACGAGAAATTGGTGGACTCCTTAAAAGGAAAGACTTTCCTCAGTGTCACTCAGTGTGAATATGATGAACTGAAAGACAGTATCCTGGAAAATGAACCGGATCTGGTGCTGGTCGACCCATGTGATACAGAGAGACTTGAAGAAGTATCCGCAAAAGGGGAAGACGAGGAGATCGTCAGTTATCCTTTCGGCTTGATCGTGGAGGAAGAGACTGCGAAGACGAATGCGGAGAAACTGGAAAAACTCAAAGAGGAAAAGTCGATCATAGGATATGTGGTTTCCGGAACAAGCCCAGAGGCAGTGCTGACCGGTCTGGTGCTTCCTGTCCTAAATCCGAAAGCCAACTCGGACGAGACTCTGGAAAATATAGGATCCATTGCGGACTTGCTCGGCATCCCTGCTGTATCCGCTGTGCTCAGCGCATATACTGCGGGAAGAGACATCAAGTCGATTCTGGAGCAGGAGGAACTTGGATTCAGTGATGCAGCGGCTATAATTGCAGACATTGCTGGGATCCTTGGACTGGACACGGTTGAAAGCGTTGCAGGTTTGGTGAGTGATGTCGAATCCATTAAGGCTGCAGCAGACACAGAGGCTGGAGCCAGAGAAAGTCTGGACGGTGTCGATGCGGCAAAGGATATCGTTGAGGTCGTTACAGACCTGCTTTGAGCAAAACTAACGAAGAAGTTAGGGATTCGGCTTCTTTTTCATAAGGAAAGGGACTGCTCGATTGCAGTCCCTGAATTGCTTTTGTGGAGAAGATCATTTCGCATCAAGTGGTTCGCCAAGATTCGTGTTGAGAACTTCTTCAAGTGTTGGAATGGAGTCGGAAGCGCCTGGTCTGGTGACCGCGATTGCGGCAGCTTTGCTCGCGCGCTGTAAAGCAACTTCCGGTGTTTCACCTGCTGCCAAAGTTGCCAGGAAGAAGCCTGCAAAAGTGTCTCCCGCGGCGGTGGTATCGACCGCTTTTACCGGATAGATCCCGTGAGAGAGTTTTGTTGTGCCGTCATAATAGACCGCGCCGTCTCCACCGAGTGTCAGCACAACGATGCCGTTCGTATACTTCTCTTTCATGACTCTGCAGATCGCTTCCGGATCGGTCTCGCCTGTGACCGCTTTTCCCTCTATTTCATTAAGGATGAAATAGGAGACATATTTGAGGGCGGGTGACGCGGCAAGTTCTTCTGTCATCGGAGAGGGATTGAGAGCGACTTTGAGACCTTTCTCTGCCGCTTTCTCTATCGCGTAATCTCTGCAGGACGTTTCGTTTTGAAGAAGCATTAAGTCGCCAGATTCAAAAGATTCCAACATCTTATCGACAAAAGTTTCAGTGATGCTTCCGTTCGTTCCGGCGAGGATGATGATGGAATTCTGTCCGCTTGGAACGACTTGTATGATAGCGTGTCCTGTGGGAAGTTCCGGGTCGGTCTCCAGCAGCGAGACATCAGCACCTTTCTGAACGAGCCAATCCTTGAGCATGACTCCATCCTGTCCGATCCTTCCGGCATGATAAGTTTGAGCACCAGCCATTGCCAGCGCAACGGATTGGTTCAATCCTTTTCCACCGTGGTGAATACTCCGTTCAGAAGCGGCGATCGTTTCTCCGGCTTCAACAAAGTGATCCAGTGCATATACATAATCCAAATTCAGTGAACCAAAACTTAATACTTTCATTGCGAGACCTCCTCAATTCTTAGTTTGAGTGTATCACAACAGGAGGGAGCCCGCAATGAAATGACTATCTTAAATTGAGGCAGGAAATGCTTCCAAACGATTAACAAACTGCAAAGAAAAGGTAAAGGTTTTGCGACAGGACTTTCTCTTGATGGCGATGGAGTGATATAATGCGTATATCGTGGGGGAACCGCTTTGGAGACTCCTCATATAAGAAAGATGGACAATATTTGATAGCGAGGTAAGAAAATGCCCTTTTGCGGAAATTGCGGAACAGAATTGAAGAATAATGAGGCTTTTTGCCCGAATTGCGGCGCGCCTACTGGTGGGACCCCTAAAAACAATAATGTGGCGGGGATGAACCCTCCAAGCCTTGACGATGTCAAGGATAAAGTGGGTGATGTGCTCGGAAAGATCGATAATAAATTTGACAATGCCACAGATAAGGTCGAGAACTTTGTAAACACACAGATTGTCAGTCCGCCAAATGTCACTCCGGATGTGGATGATGCCGAATCTTTGTGGATGAACGTTCTTGCGTTTTTCCTCCCGGTCATCGGAGCGATCCTTTGGTTCATGAACCGTGGAAACAAACCTGTCATGGCGAAGGGCATCCTGAAATGGGCTATTATCGGCGCTGTTTTCTCAGTCGTAAGGTATTTCCTGTTTGGATGATCATTTAACTACTAAAACAAGAGCGGAGTTCCTTTCCGCTCTTAATAATCGTGAGGAATCGTATTTATGGAACTGTTTTTATCTTTTGCACCTTCCAATTCTACAAGGGAGATCTTCCTTAAAGCAGCTGAAGAGGCAGAGCAGTACGCAACCGGTACTGTACATCGCTACGAGACACTGCATTCAACGCTGGTATATCTCGGTGAAGTGGATGAGTCGAAACTTCCGGAGCTCCGGCGGATCGTGGGAGAAGTCACAGGCAGACATCATGCACTTCCTGTACAAGGAGATAAGGTCGTCGTAAGCCACGACACCAGTATCTATGATGCCTGGGGCTTGCTCTATCTGTGGAAAAAGACAGACGCAGTTGAAGCTCTTTTCCAGGATATGGTCAATACTTTGACAGATGCAGGATATCTCAATGGATATAACAGAGACTACCTGCTTCATTCTACATTATTTATGCAGTACTACCCTAATGAAGGATGTGAAGATCGCGTGCCGGCAACTTCGCCGATCGAAGACTGTTTTGACCGCGTTATACTGTATCAGGTCACGGTCATCGATGGTCATGTGGCGTATTATCCTCTTTATGAGGAAAGACTCAAATAAGAAAACCCAATATATAAGGCAGCCGAGGCATATATCACTATGCCTCGGCTGTTGTGTGTCCATCAATATCCCTTGGAACGATCGATCTTGTATAGGAGTTCTTCGCCTTCCAGATATCTTTTCAGGTTTTCCAGAAGCATGGACAAGACTCTTTCCATGACGCCATCCATATGTGCATACCCGGAGGCGTGAGGAGTGATGAGAACACGATCATAGTCCCACAGTTCATCGTCTGCGGGGAGCGGTTCCGGGACTGTAACATCCAGCCCGACGCCTCCCAACCGCCCATCCTTCAGGACTGTTTTTAAAGCGATGGGATCGATGCAGTTACCGCGTCCTCCGTTAACGAGGATCGCGTTTGATTTTATGAGGCGGAGCCGCTTCTCATCAAGAATGTGCTTGGTAGAACTCCCGCCAGGGAGGAAAAGGGCGACTATGTCTGCCTGCGGCAAAAGAGAGTCCAGTTCAGACAGATCGCCTTGACTGTCAAATCCATCCGGAAGAATGTCGGGATGCTTGCGTACGCCTATCGTTGTTGCTCCGAAAGCTTTCATAACTTTTGCATATCTTCTCCCAAGATCGCCCATTCCCAGGATGAGCACAGTAGCTCCAGAGAGAGAACGGAGGTCGGTAATAAGGTTCCATGTGTGTTCCTGCTGCTGCCGAAAGAATCGTTTTGTCTGTTTCAGCAGATTCAACGTATGGGTCACCAGCAGTTCGCAGACGGGAGGTCCGTAGACTCCAGGGCAGTTCGTAAGGATGGTGCGTTCACTTAGTGCTCCCGGTCTCGTGAAAGGTTCAACGCCTGTGTAAGCGATCTGAAGCCAATCAAGGTCGGAGCCTTTGACGGAATCCGGAGTGAGCCACCCTATAGCAGCGTCGATCCCTATAAGATCCTGTTGGGTCGCTTTTTCCTCTTCGAAGAAAGACAATTGTAAATCGTCTTCATACTGATTTTGTAACGAGCGGAACTGTTCTTTTTCCTCTTCCGTCAGTTCCATTGAGATCAACACTTTTTTCATGGGGCACCTTTAAATCTATGGTCGGTATCGTTAATGGTTCGGATCA